>JAQXQC010000035.1 GCA_029100965.1 Bacilli bacterium
AACCTTTTACACTTCGAGTGTTTATCAAAGGTCTGTGTATATTTTTGTTACAATTTAATTATATAACAGTTTATTTATTTTGAGTGTTTTCTCTTTTTTTATGTTTTAATAATTATTCCCACATCTAGTTTACTACATCTCAAGTGTTCTAGGAATTGACTTCTTTTCTTCTTTATACTATAATACTAATTGTATTTGAAGAGAAAATGAGGATAAAGAAAGTAGTAATATGAGAAATAGAAATGTTAAGAGAGTTTATGCAGGTGAGAGTTAAACCATTTCTATCATATGAATTCACTCTTTTAGTTTTCTAGGATTACCTCTTTATCGGTAGTTGAGTGTATAGTTATTCTATAAAGAAAGGTGGTACCACGGATTTTATTCGTCCTTTAATGCCATCTTTCTTTTTTAATTTTAAAGGAGGAGTTATGAAGGGAAATGCAGAGTATTTATTAAAATATATTAGTCATGATGCTTATTATAAAATAGTAAAGCAAAAAGCTTATCAACTTGAAGATATTATTAATGATCGAAGAGATGTTGAATTAAATATTCGCTATCTGTTGAGATTAGGAATTAAAAATGTGGATTATGTTGTATTTGAAAGAATTGATGATTTACTTTTGTCTCATCATGATTTTATGAATAAGATAAATCATTATTTGGAGAAAATTTCTAAAGAAGAATTTATTAATATGTTGGAAAATAGTTGAGATGAAAAATAAAGTAGTTTAGGAAAAGGTGGAGATAAAATGGAAAGAATTGAAGAATTAAAGGAAAAAATTAATTATGATTTTGAGACGGTGATTCATTTAGAAGAGTTGAATGAATTAAAGGTAAAATACTTAGGAAAAAAGGGGTTAATTAGTGAGTTGAATACTACAATAAAAGATTTACCTAAAGAAGAGAAGAAGAATTTTGGACAGGCGATGAATGAAGTTAAAGTTCTTTTTCAAGAGAAATATCTTTCTTTAAAGGCAAAATTAGAGGAAGAAAAAATTAAGGAAAAGTTAGAGAGTGAGAGAATTGATATTACACTTCCTTCTACTAAAGTAAGAAGAGGGAGTAAGCATCCGATGAGTCTTGCTATTGAAGAAATTGAAGATTTGTTCGTTTCTATGGGATATGATGTTGTATCTGGTCCTGAATTAGAGAGTGATGAGTATTGTTTTGAGAGATTGAATTTACCAAAAGGGCATCCTGCTAGGGATATGCAAGATAGTTTTTATATTACAAAAGATTATTTACTTAGAACACAGACTTCTTCTGTTCAAGCAAGATACATGATGGAAAAACAAGGAAAAGAACCTATTCGTATTATTGTTCCTGGTAAAACTTATCGTCGTGAAGATGATGCTACGCATGCACCTCAATTTTCTCAAATAGAAGGACTTGTTATTGATAAAAAAGAAAATCATGTTTCTTTGGCTGATTTGAAGGGAACTTTGGAAGTATTTGCTAGACATATGTTAGGGAGTAATTTAGATTTGCGTTTTAGACCTAGTTATTTTCCTTTTACAGAGCCTTCTTATGAAGTTGATGTTACTTGTTTTAAGTGTCATGGTAAAGGATGTAATTTGTGTAAGCAAACTGGTTGGATTGAAGTTTTTGCTGCTGGTATGGTTCATCCCAATGTTTTACGTATGAACGGTTATGATCCAGAGGTTTGGGGAGGATTTGCCTTCGGACCTGGTTGGGATAGGATTACTATGTTTAGATATGGTATTCCTGATATTCGTTTGATGTATCAAAATGATATTCGTTTTTTACAAGAATTTGATAGAAAGGATGGAGAATAAGATGATATTATCGAGAAATTTTATTAAAGATTATATTGATATTGATGATAAGAAACCAATAGAAGAGATTGCTAGGGATATGGTTAATGTTGGAAATGAATATGATTCTTGTGGACCACTTATTTCGGCTACTTCTTTAGTTATTGGTAAGGTTTTGGAAGTAAAGATGCATCCAGATAGTGATCATTTGCATTTATGTAAAGTAGATATTGGAAGTGAAATTTTAGATATTGTTTGCGGTGCTCCTAATGTAAGAGAAGGATTAAAAGTAATTGTTGCTAAAGATGGTGCAGTATTACCTGGTGGTGTAATTAAAAAGGGAGTTATTCGTGGTTGCGCTTCTAATGGAATGCTTTGCTCTATGAAAGAATTAGGGTTAGATAATAAATTTTTATCTAAAGCAGATATTGAAGGAATTGCTGAGTTAGGAGAAGATGCTGTTATTGGAGAAGATCCGATTCATTATTTAGGATTAGATGATGAGGTTATTGATTTTGAATTGACTGCTAATCGTGGTGATGAACTTAGTATGCTTGGCCTTGCTTATGAACTTGGGGCTATTTATTCTCTAAAGGTAAAAGATATTGATACTTCTTATTCTTCTGTTCAAGATGAAAATCTTAAATTTTCTGTTGATATTCAAAGCAATCGTTGTAGTCTTTATCTTGCAAAGAAAGTTAAAAATGTAAAGATAGGAGAAAGTCCTGCCTTTATTAAAAATAGACTTATTGCTTGCGGAATTAGGCCAATAAATAATGTTGTTGATATTTCTAATTATGTGATGTTAGAAACTGGTCAACCACTTCATTTTTATGATGCTGCTTGTCTTGGGGATAAATTAATTGTTCGAGATGCAGTTGATGGGGAGAAGTTGAAGACTTTAGATGGACAAGATAGAGTATTATCTAAAGAAGATATTGTGATTGCTAATCAAGATGGAGCAATTGGTCTTGCTGGTGTAATGGGAGGATTTACTACTGAGGTTTCTGAACATACAACTTCTATTATTATTGAGTCAGCTATTTTTGATGCCGTTAGTGTTAGAAAAACAAGTAAGAGAATTTTGAGAAGTGAAGCTTCTAATCGTTTTGAAAAGGGACTTGATCCTAAGAGAACATATATGGCAATGGATAGAGCTTGTCATTTGTTAGAAAAATATGCTAGTGGTAGCGTTTGTTCTTATTCTTATGCTTATGATCAGACAACTTCTTTGGATAAAGTAATTTCTATTACTTGTCATGATATTAATTCTGTTCTTGGTACAGATATTAGTTTAAATTCGATTGTTCAAGTTTTTGATCGGTTAGGATTTGTTACTAAAATAGAAAATGATACAATGCTGGTATCTGTTCCTTCTAGGAGACTTGATATTTCAATAAAAGAAGATTTAATTGAAGAAGTGGGTCGTATTTATGGAATTAATAATATTCAAGGCAAATTACCTAATCTTCCAATTAAAGCAGGAAGTTATGATAAAACGACTCGATTTATTCGCAATAAGATGGTTGATTTAGGATTAAATGAAGTATTGACCCAAATCTTTTTACCTGATAGTGTTGTTCATCAATATACAACAGATCAGTTTGATACAGTAATGTTACTTGATCCTTTATCTGTAGAAAAGAATGCCTTAAGATATTCTTTAATTCCTAGTTTAATGAAGGTTTATCAATATAATAAATCTAGAAATTTGAATGATATTTCTATTTTTGAAATGGCAAAGGGATTTTATTTATCGAATCATACTTATGGAGAAGAATATAAGTTAGCCATGGTAATGTCTGGAGAATATTATGTTGGTTTGAATCAGACTAAAAAAGTTGATTTTTATATAATTAAAGGAATTATTGAAGAATTATTTCATTCTTTAGGTTATGCTGGGCGCTATCGCTTTGTTATGGGGGAATTTCCTCTTGAATTTCATCCTGGTCAGAGTGCTTATATTGAAGTTTCTGGAAAGAGAGTTGGTATTATAGGGAAACTTCATCCTAATGTAGTTGATGATGATGTTTTTGTAGCAGAGATTTCTTTGGATAAATTACTTCAAAATAAAACTGGGAAAAACAAATATAAAGAGTTGAATAAATTTCCTAGTATTAAGAAAGATTTTGCTGTTATTCTTGATAAGAATATTTTAGCAGAGGATATCATTAAAGTAATCAAAAAAGCTGGCGGGAAAAAATTAACAGATGTTAAAGTTTTTGATGTTTATGTAGGAAAAAATATTGATGAAGATAAAAAATCGATTGCCTTTTCTTTAACTTTCGAGGATTATACAAAGACATTAACTGATGAAGAGGTTACTCTTTTGTTTGAAAAAGTTATTCAAGCGGTAACAGATAAGTATGAAGCTGTTTTAAGAGATCATGATTAATATTTAGTGGAGGGATAAAAATAATGGAAAAAATTATGTTAACTGGAGATAAACCTACTGGTCGATTACATTTAGGACATTATGTTGGTTCTTTAAAAAGAAGAGTAGAATTACAAAATAGCGGAGAATTTTCTAAAATTTTTATTGAAATTGCCGATGCACAAGCCATTACAGATAATGCTTATAATATGGATAAAGTTCGTGATAATATTATTGAGGTTGCTCTGGATTATTTATCTGTTGGGATTGATCCTAAGAAGAGTATTATTTTTGTTCAATCTCAAATTCCTGAGCTTTGTGAATTTACATTTTATTATTTAAATTTGGTGACTTTATCTAGATTGGAGAGAAATCCTACGATAAAAGAAGAAATTAAACTAAGAAATTTTGAAAATAGTATTCCAGCAGGTTTTTTGATTTATCCTGTGAGTCAGGCTGCTGATATTACAGCATTTAAGGCAAATATTGTTCCTGTTGGTGAGGATCAGTTACCAATGATTGAACAAACGAGAGAGATTGTTCGCAGTTTTAATAAAACTTATGGGGAAGTTTTAGTTGAACCGGAGGCTGTTCTTCCTGAAGTTGAGATTTGTAATCGTTTGCCTGGTTTAGATGGAAAGGCAAAGATGAGTAAATCTCTAGGAAATTGTATTTATTTATCTGATGAACCGGAAGAGATTGAGAAGAAGGTAATGAGTATGTATACTGACCCTACTCATATTAAAATTACTGATCCTGGTCATATTGAAGGAAATGTTGTCTTTACTTATTTGGATGCTTTTTGCAAATCTGATGATTTTTCAAAATATTTGCCTGAGTATCAAAATTTGGATGATTTGAAAAAGCATTATCAGCAAGGTGGTGTAGGAGATAGGGTAATTAAGAAATTTTTAAATTCTATTCTTCAAGCAGAGCTTGCTCCTATTCGCGAGAGAAGAAAAAAATATGAAAAGAATATTGATGAAGTTTATCGAATGTTAGAGGATGGAAGTAGGAAGGCAAGAGAAATTGCCAAAGAAACTATGAAAGAATTTAAGGAAGCAATGAGAATTTGTTATTTTTCAGATAAGGAATTGATTTCACATCAAAAGGAAAAATATAATAAAGATTAAGGCATGACTTTAGGTTATGTTTTTTTCTTTTTAGGAAAGTACTGATTCAGTATTTTCTTTTTATTTTGAATTTGTTATAATGTATTTAGTATTTATTGTATGATAATGTGAGAGGGATGATTTTTTTGGTAAAAAAGATTATTGATGTGAATGATTTAAATTCTTTGAAAAAAATACTTACGTTGATTGATTCTGATCATTCTGTTTTTTCTGAGTCGTGGGAACATTTGGATCAATATGAAGCAACTAAAAAGAGGCATGAACAAGAATTATCACAAAAAAAGGTTTTAGAAAAAAGAAAATAAAAGAAAAAGGGGAGGTAAAAGTAGTGGAGAGAAAAAAGGTATCCAAAAAAGAAAACTTTGATTATTCTGTAAAGAATATGATATCTTATTTGTTTGAACTTGGAATTTCTGAGGAAGCAAAAGAAGCGTATTATCAAAAAAATCAAAAGATAATTAAAAGTGCCTTGAAGGAGGAAAAATATTCTTGTGTTTCACTGTTTTTAAATTCTTATGATCGGGTTCCAGATTCTATTTTGAGAGACCTTTTGCGTTCGTTAAATGATGAAGAACTTTTTCGGATTATCGTTCAAAGTAAAAGCGAAAAGTTAGTTCAAGAAGCTTATTTTTCTAATCAGAAAGCTTTTGTTCGTGAGTTAAAGAAAAAATTAAAAGAAGAGGATTTTGATTATTTATGTATTATGGATTCTTCTTATCCTATTGAAATGATTGATGATATTATTTTTAGTCTTAATGAGAATCAAACTTTTCGAGCACTTGTTTTTCATACTTCATCTAATGAAATTTATCGACTTAGAAAAAAAGAGATGGATAAGATTTTAGAAAAAAAGATTCATGATCATAATTTCTTTTATCCTGCTATTTTTTTCCCTATTTATTATGGGGATAATCCTATTCCTAAAGAGTTTGTTGAAAAGGCTATTTTTCTTTTAGATGGAGAACAAGCTTTTCAAATATTAACTGATTATCGGGTAAATGATAAAGAGATTAAAGAGAAAATCTTTTCTTTAAAAAAGAAGGAAGTTACTCTTTTTGTTAAAGAAAGGTTGCAAGATCAAAATTTTGATAGTGTAAGAATATTTTTGGGGAATTCTGAAAAATTACCAATTGATTTTGTAGAATCTGTTCTTCATGATTTAGATTTTAAACAGTCATTAAATCTCATTTTTAATTATACTGATTATAATGAGACTGCTGATAAGATTAGAAATCAATTATATTTTTCTCATCAACAGGAAATTGATCAGTTTTTGCAAGAAGAATCTCAAAAACAAAATTTTGACTATTCTAGTTTTTTTGATTATAAAAGGACATTACCTAAGGAATTGGTTCAAAATTTTGTTTCTTCTCTTTCTTTAAATCAACTTTTTATGATTGTATTATCTAATATTCGAATGAAGACAAAAAAAGTAATATTGGAAGTTCATCAAGAAGAGATTAATCAGGAACTTCAAAGAGCGTTTGATAAAAATATAGATTATCAAGTGTTGCTTTCTAAAAAGGTTCCTTTAAAGATTTTTGATTTTTTACTTGACTATTTGGATTTATCATCTGTTTTTTCAATGATGGATGATAAATTAAGAAAAGATGAAGAATATGTAAAGCATGTTTATGCTAAGATGTATCATTTGGATCTTCGAGATAAAAAAGTGGAAAAGATGTTTTTGATGTTGCCGTTTTTTCGAGGAAAAGCAGAGGATTTTATTTCTTCTTTTCAAGCTGTAGAAGATTTGTTTCTTATTTAGGAATTTCTTCTCAATCTTTTTGGCAATATAGTTTGTCCAATAATCCTAAGTATTTTTCTAATATTATTGGAATTATTCAACGAAATGACATGGAAAACTTTAAGAGAGTAAAGGATTATTTTTTTCAGCATCTTTATCCTTCTTCTGATGAGGGGAATGTTCAGATTGGAAATTTTCTTGATTTATTAGAAAACTATACTGTTTATCGGGATTTTTGTATTTCTGTTTCTTTACTCCAACGAGAATTAACTTTGGAAGAAAAAAATAAAGTATTATTTTTGTTCCAAAGAAAAGAAAAAGAGATGTTTAAGGGAAAAGTTTCTTCTTTGGAAGATTGTGATAAGGCTTATTCCTTTTTGAAAGAAGAATTTAAGGCTAAGCTTTTTGGAGAAAAAAAGTTAGATAAAGAAGAACTTAAAAATATTATTTGTCAGATGTTATTTAATGATAGTTTGATTTCTCTTAAGCAACAATTGTTTATTTATGGGGATACTGAGGAGTTAAGAAAGTTACAGTTTAATGATCGAGAATATCCTGAATTGGTAGAAGATATTGAATTTATGATGATTTATACTTCGATGATTGAGACAATTATTCATTTGAATGATAAAAAGTCTTTGCAGCAACTTGCTATGCGTATTTTTCAATATATTGATATTATTTTTACTTCTTCTTTTCAACTTCAGTCTTTTGTTCAAAAGATGAGAGATTTATATGCTTTGGAATCTGAAATGATGTTGAGTAAAGTACTTCCAGAGTCTTCTGCTTATTCTAAGATTTTGGATAAAGAAAAGAGTTCGTTGTATGGTGTGGAAACACTTGATTTTTCTGATAAAGAATATCTTTTATATGCACATGTTCTGGGGAATAGTGAAGAAGTTGATGAGGTTGTTCAAGGGGGTGCTTCTGGTGAAAAAAATTTTATTTGTTTAACGCCAATTAGTTATCGAAATCAAGTTTATTATTTTGAAAAAACTGATCAAATTATTTTTGGTTATGATAATGTTTCTAGTAATCATTTTATTATGAGTTCTCCTAGTAATATGAATAGTAATCGTAATGGGAGTATTCAAAAAAATAGTAATGAAATTCATGATTTTGTAAGAAAGCAAAGAGGAATTCTTGAGACTAGTGAGGCTAAGGAAGGAAATAATGCTGAGGCTTTATGTTTTAGAGAAGGATTAAAACCTAGTTATATTATTTTACCAGGTGGTCGTGCTCCTACTGATTTAGAAATTCGAATTGCTAAACAATATCATTTGAAATTTGCTGTTACACAAAAGCCAAATACTAGGATTTCTTCTCCTATTAAGATTTCTTCGTTAGAAGAGAATTCAGAGGTGGATAAAAGACAACAAATCGAGGATTTGCAGGCATTAAAGAATCAATTGTTTCAGTATCAATCACGGAAAAAATTAAAAAAAATTGCTATTTTTTCTGATTCTCATGGAATGTTTGAACCTACTTTAGCGATTCTTTCTGATGCTAAGAAAAATGGAGTAGATGAAATTTATTCTTTGGGGGATAATATTGGAAGTGGTCCAAATCCTCGTGAGGTCTTAGCGTTGTTAGATCAATATCAAGTAAAATCTGTAATGGGAAATCATGAAATGTATATTACTAAGGGTGTTGATTTTTTAAAACAGCATTTAGAAGAAACTTATTCTTATGATGAAGCTTTAAGAAATAGTACATGGACAAGAGAAAAGTTGACGACTAATCAAGTAGAAAATTTAGAACTTTATCCTTTAACTAGGGAAGTTGCTTTAGGAAAGAAAAAAATTTTATTGTGTCACTCTAGTAAAGATTTAAATCATCATCGCTTAATTGTTGATCCCAAGAATTATGATACGATTTTTCAAGGACATGTACATTTTCAAAATAAGAAGGGAAATATTCAAACGTTAAGAGGAACTAGTATAGGGGCTAAAAAGAAAAATGATCAACAAGGTAAAGCTTATTATGTTATTTTATCTGAACAAAGAGATGGTCAATATAAAATTACTGAAAAATTGGTTCCTTATGATGCTTCTAATTTAGAAAATGATATTAATTTAAGTGATTTATCTTTAGAGGATAAAAATAAAATTAGTCATTGGGTTGTAGGAAGATAAATTATTATCTGTTGAACTAAAGTTCATTTTTATTGAACTTTTTTTCTTTTGGAAAAGAATAAATCAGTATTTTCGTGGACTAAAGAAGAAGAATAGTTCATAATTTTTATTAGGTGATAGTTTTGAAAAAAGTACTTTTCTTTGTTATTTTATTTTTTTCTTGTTTTAATTTTTGCTCTGCTTCTACAACAAGTGCACATGAATATGTTTTAATGGATATGAAAAGTGGAAGAGTATTAAAAGGAAAAGATTATAATTCTCCTGTTTTAATTGCTTCAATTACAAAGATTATGTCTTGTTTGCTAGCGGTTGAGTCTAAAAAATTAGATGAGGTTGTGGTGGTTAGTGATATTATCAAGAAGTCTTATGGCTCAGGAATTTATATTGAGGTAGGAGAAGAGATTACCTTAAGGGATTTGTTATATGGACTCATGCTTCGTTCAGGGAATGATGCTGCTTTGATGGTTGCTGAGTATGTAGGAGGAGATGTTGATACTTTTGTTTCAATGATGAATCAAAAAGCGAAAGAAATCGGAATGCTTCATACAACCTTTGTAAATCCTAGTGGTTTAGATAATACAGATTCTGGGAACTATTCAACGGCTTATGATATGGCATTATTGACTAGGTACGCTATGCAATATGAGGATTATCGAAAAATTGTTGGTACAAAAAAACATGTCGTAAAAACCAATAAAAAAACTTATGTGTGGCATAATAAAAATAAACTTTTAAATGAAAAATATGTAACTGGAGGAAAAACTGGATATACAAAAAAAGCTAAAAGAACTTTAGTAAGTACAGCATCTTATCAGAAAAAAGATATGATTGTTGTTACTTTAAATGATAGTGATGATTGGAATACACATAAAGAACTTTATCAATATGCTTTTGAAAATTATACTTCTTATTTGATTTTAAAGAAATCTAAGTTCGAAGTAGTAGGAGAGAAATATTACCGTAATTTAGGAGAATTATATATTAAGAATGATGTTTATCTTCCTTTTTTAGATAAAGAAGCAAAAAATTTAGTGGCCAAAATTGTTTTAAAGAAGAAAAGTAGGGTTAAAAATAATGAGAAAGTGGGAAGATATTTAATTTATTTAGATCAAAAACTTTTATATCAAGAAGATATTTATCTTAAGAAAAAAGTAAAGAAATCTTCTATTTTAAAAAGAGGAATGTTTTAATGATTAATTTTATTTTTACTTTTTTTCTTTTAGGTGGAATCATTTATTCTTTTTTTACGGGGAATGCTTTATCTGTTAATGAAAGTTTAATTCAATCTGGAGAGGTAGCAATTTCTATGATATTAAAAATTATTCCTTTACTTTGCTTATGGTTAGGCGTTATGAAAATTGCTTCTTTAAGTGGTTTACTTTCTAAATTATCTTTGCTTTTTTCTAAAATTATTGGTCCATTGTTTCCTGAACTAAAAAAAGGGGATGAAGCTTTAACTTATATTGCGACAAATATTGTGATGAATATTTTTGGACTAGGAAATGCGGCTACGCCATTTGGATTAAAAGCTTTTCAATTATTACAAGAAAGAAATCCTAAGAAAGAGGAAGCTTCTAGGAGTATGATTACTTTATTGGTGATGAATACAGCTTCTGTTACTTTGATTCCTACTACTGTTATTAGTTTTAGAAGATTGTACCATTCAAGTCATCCAACAGAGATATTAATTCCTTGTATGATTGCAACGATTTTATCTTGTTTGTTGGGATTGATTGTTGATCGAATATTTGCTAAATTTTGGAAATAGAGGAGGGGGTATTTTTGCATTTTATTATTCCTGGAATAGTTTTTTTGATTGTGTTTTATGGCTTTTATAAGAAGATTGATGTTTATGAGGCTTTTATTAGTGGGGTGAAAGAAGGATTATTGATGGCTTTAAAGATTTTTCCTACTATGTTTGCGATGGTAATTTCTATTGATGTTTTGATTAAGAGTAATGCTTTAAATGCTTTGATTACGTTGATTGAACCAATTTGTTTTCGATTATCTATTCCTAAGGAAATATTACCTCTTGCTTTTATTAGACCAATTTCTGGGAGCTCTTCTTTGGTTTTAATGAGTGATTTATTGAAGACTTATGGACCGGATTCTTTTATTGGGAGAGTTGCTTCTTTAATTCAAGGAAGTACAGATACAACGATATATATTATTGGTCTTTATTTTTCTTCTATTGGGATTCAAAAGATTAAGTATTCTTTAATTGTTGGGCTTCTTGCTGATTTGTTTGCTATTATTTTGTCTATATTGGTGGTTTCTTATTTCTTTTATTAGGAAAATACTTATCTTTATTTTTCTTGTTATTTAAAGAATGAAATGGGTAAAAAATAAAAAAAGCCCTAGTTTAGGCTTTTTTTACATGAATTATTTTCATTCATATTGGAAGAATTCTCATTACAAGAATTAGCACCACTCATATTCTTTTGGTTATTATTCTTGTTGTTTGAGTTTTTAGAATTTTTGTTTTTTCCCATTTTTCATCACCCATTATTATTATGGTAGCTGATTTTATAAATATGTATTTTTTTCTTTGGTGTTATTTTCCATTTTCATTATTTGAATTGAAGCATTATTTTTTATTTTTTGGAATATAATAAAGATAGAAAAAGAAATCAAAAAAGGTCTTTTTTGTGATTTTTCTTATTTTTTTTGCAAAAAAAGGTTTTAATTTCAAAAAAATACTTGAATCCTCAAAAAAAGTGTTGTATAATTAGTTTGTATTTGATGAGTTATTACTGTCTCCGTAGCTCAGCTGGATAGAGCAATCGCCTTCTAAGCGATCGGTCAGGTGTTCGAATCACCTCGGGGACACCATTTGAAATTTACCCTTATTTGATAAGGGTTTTATTTTACTTAAATCATCCTATAGTGACTAGTATTATGAATTTCTATTTTTAAAAGAGATAAGAAGATAAAGTATTATTTATTTTATTATTACTTTGTATTTTATCTCTTTTTTTCTTTTACTATGTTATAATAAGTTTATAAAACAAATGTGGTGAAATTGCTGTGATAATTCAAAAGTTGATGAATATAAATAGATAAGTAGAGGCTTTTTAATACTTCATCATTATTTTTTAGGAGGAAAAATGAGAAAAGTAGAAAATATTTTATGGGGAATTGTTTTGATTGTTGTTGGGATAATATTTGGTGGAAATGCTCTTGGTGTTACGAATGTTAATGTATTTTTTGATGGATGGTGGACTTTGTTTATTATTATTCCCTGCTTTATTGGATTATTTCATGAAAATGATAAAACAGGAAATTTGATTGGATTATTGATTGGGATAGCTTTATTATTAGGTTGTCAAGATATTTTGGATTTTGATTTAATATGGAAATTGGCTTTGCCAACAATTTTGGTTATTTTAGGTTTGTCCATAATTTTTAAAAATGTTTTTGATAATAAAATTAGTGATGAAATCAAAAAATTAAATGGGAAAAGAAAAGGAGATCATTCTTATTGGGCAACTTTTGCTGGACAAAATGTAAATTTTGATGGTGAAAAATTTGATGGGGCAGATTTAACAGCAGTATTTGGTGGAGTGAAATGTGATTTAAGAAATGCGATTATTGATTCAGATGTAGTGATTAATGCTACAGTGGTATTTGGGGGAGTTGAAATTTATGTTCCTTCGCATGTAAAGGTGAAAATTAAGGCTATTCCTATCTTTGGTGGAGTTGATAATAAGGCACATACTAAAGTTGATGAAGATAGTCATATAATTTATGTTAATGCTACAGTAGTATTTGGTGGTGTTGAAATAAAATGACCACTTTTCAAAAAGTCATTAAATACTTAGCACTTGGGTTTGCTACTTTTTTAATTTTTCTAATCGTATCAGGCGTATTTGGAATATTATCTTCTTTTTCTAGTGTGCTAGGATTACAAAAGGAAGATAATGTGATAGTAGATAAAATAAATGAGAGAAATTTCAAAGATACTGAGATAAATTCTTTAGATATTGATATTGTTTTTACTAATTTGATTGTAAAAAAAGGAACGTCTTTACAAATAAAAACAAATCAGAAAAATATTTATTTTGAACAAAATAATCAAAAACTTCAAATTAAAGAAAAAAATCATCAGTGGTTTTCTAAGAATAATAAAGGGAGTTTAGTGATTTATGTTCCTGATGATTTAGTATTTGAAAATATTAAGATTAATGCAGAAGCTGGAAAAATACAAATCGAAAATATGAATACTAAAAAGTTATCTTTAATGTTAGGAGCAGGAAAAACTACAATTGATAAGCTAATGGTAACAGATAAATGCAAAATAGAAAGTGGAGCAGGAAAGGTAAGTATTTTATCTGGTAATATTAACCAATTTGATTTAGAGGTTGGCATTGGCAATTTTGAGGCTACAGCTTTAGTTACAGGAAATAGTAAAATTAATTCTGGTATTGGCAATTTAAAATTAACTTTTCAAGGGAGTCGAAAAGATTATCAAATTCAAGCAAAAAAGGGTATAGGAACAATTAAAATTGGTGATAAAAATGTAGTGGATAACTATTCTTATGGTAATGGAGATAATTTGATTAAACTTGAAGGAGGTATAGGAAATATTCATGTTCGTTTTGAAGAAAAGTGATGTTGGTGGCTTTTCTTCTTTTTATTAAAAGTATTTTTTTTGTTTGCTAATTAAACGAGTTTTGAAACATTTATTTTTTTGTTTTTGTAATGTTTAAAAGTGCTTGATTTTATTGATTTTTTTGTCGATTTGTGGTATATTGATATCAATATGGAAGGGAGACTTATGGTTGAAAAAGTAATTACAGATAGGGAGATTATTTATGAGATTACTAAAAGAAGAGATAGCAGGTTAGTTATTCAATATAATCTTAAAAATAAACACGCTTGGTTTCAGACTGATGGTATGTTTAGAAAAAAAGCTATTGATATTAATAGAGTAATTTTTTTATAAAATGATAGGAGCAGAGTTGATTTTGTAGTAGTTTTTTGCAAGTTTTTATTTAATATTTTAGCTTTGTAAATTATTTGTTAATAATTTTGTGAAAATAATTCTAAAAGTGATTGACAAGTAATGATAAAAGTGCTAGAATATACGGTCAAAAGAAGGGGGAATATGAAAATGAAAAATATTCTAAAAAATATATTTTTAAAAATTTTCTTGTTATTTGTTGCTTGCTTTTCTGTTAGTACTGTTTATGCGGAGGATATTGCTTCTAGTTTGAGAATGACTTATTATACTGTTAATACGCCGATGTCTTATCCAGCATCATTTCATGTAAAGAAAACGACTGGTGGAAAGTATGTCTATTGTGCTCATTATGCTAAACATCCTCCAGTAAAGAGTATTGCTTATACAAGAGGTAGTTTAGTTAAAGATAATGGTATTAACTATATTTTAAATAAGTCTTATAATGCTAGTAGTGATAATTCGTTCTTTGTTTATCAAACTGCTTTATGGATTTATATGATTGATAAGGGAATTATGCCTGAACCATATTATGATATTACAGTTTTTAAAGCTAGTGTTAATAATAGTGATTCTGCTACTGCTAGAAAGATTAAAAGTTTAGTTGCTAATGCAAAAAAAGCTGCTGCTAATAATACTTCTAATCCTACTATTTCAATGGATGCTACTGGTGTTAAATTTACTCTTAGTAGTGATGGTACAACTTATGTTTCTTCACCTATTACAGTGAAGAGTTCTACTGGTAATTATAAAGTTACTTTAACTTCTGCTCCTAATGGTTCTACTTATTCGACTGATGGAAATAAAATTTATATTAAAGTTCCTAAAAGTTCTGTAACTTCTATTAATACTCCTGTTTATTTTAAAGTTAGTACTACAAAAAATACCTATCGCTCTTATTATTATACTCCTAGTGATAATAGTTATCAAAAGATGATAGTTACTTATAAAAAACCATTATTAGCAGAATCTTCAGCTAATTTATCTATTCATAGCAATGCTTCTGTCGAAGTTCTTAAGACTGATGCTGATGGTAAGGCTTTAAGTGGTGCTACTTTACAAGTTAAAAATTCTAATGGTACAGTTATTGATACTTGGACTACTGATGGTCAAAAACATAAGATTTCTAATTTATCTAGTGGTACTTATACGTTAAGTGAAACTGCTGCTCCTAATGGATATAAATTAAGTACAGAAACTGTTAAATTTACAGTAGATGCTACTGGAAAAGTAAAAGATTCTTCTGGTAATGTAATTTCTTTAATTACTTTTAAAAATGAAAAAATGTCTGTAAAAGTTAGTAAGCAAGATATTGCTAATAGTAGTGAGGTTCCTGGTGCTAAATTAGTTATTAAAAATAGTGAGGGAAAAGAAATTATTCAATGGACTTCTTCTTCTAAACCATATGTTATTAGAGGACTTGCTGCTGGTACTTATACTTTAACTGAAACAATGGCTCCAGATGGCTATACAAAGAGTGAAGAGTCTATTACTTTTAAAATTGGTACAGATGGTAAAGTATATAATGCTGATGGAAAAGTAATTGATCAAGTTATTATGTATAATAAGAAAACTTCTACTCCTGGTGGTGTTTCTATTAGTAAGCAAGATGCTACTACTGGTAAAGAATTACCCGGTGCTACTTTAGTAGTTAAAGATTATGATGGTAAACAAATTGATACTTGGGTATCTACTGATACTCCTCACTTAATTGAAAACTTAAAAGCTGGTATTTATACTTTAACAGAGACAATTGCACCTAATGGATATATTTTATCTAATGAAACTGTAACCTTTACGGTTAAAGATGATGGTAGTGTTACAAAAGTAGTAATGTATAATTCACCTAATAGTAAAGATGTCCCTTCAGGTAATGGGGGAGAAGAAGTACCGGTAGAGAATACAGGATCTTATAAAACTATTACTTCAACTGTTGTTGGATCGTTAATTATTTTAATTGGTGGTATTACATTATTTAAAACTTCAAAAAGAAAAAATCAAAGATAGAGGTTTCTGACTTTTATCTTTTTTTTCTTTTTATGTTAATTTTCTTTTCAAAAAAAATCATTTATGGTACAATGATATAGATAGTAAAGGAGGATGTGATGAGAATAGGCGTTGATATTGATGGCGTACTTAATGATATTGGGCAATGGCACTATTCATGTGGTTTTAAGTTTTGTATTGATAATCACATTCAAAGAGGATTTCATCCTTATGAATATATGATGGAAAAACAATTTGAATTAACAGATGAAGAAAATTATAAATTTTGGAGAGAATATATTTTTGATTTGATGGTTTCTGTTCCAACTAGACCTTATGCTGGTAATGTTTTAAAAAGTTTAAAAGAGATGGGACATGAAATTGTTATTTTAACGGCTAGAGATAATCGATATTTAACTAACCAGTATGCTAATACAATGAATTTCTATGTAGAAGAATGGTTACATAAAAATAATATTCCTTATGATGAAATAGTTGCTGGTCCTGGGAAAAAGAGGGATAAATGTATTAAACATAAATTGGACATTATGATCGAGGATAAAGCTAGTAATGTTTTAGAGATTAGTGATGTTATTCCTGTATTATGTTTTGATGCTCCTTATAACTTAGAGGTTGTAAAGAAGAATGTTCATCGAGTATATAGTTGGTATCAGATTTATCAATATTTTCTTTTAAAGGATAAAGAGGAATTAGAATGATGAAGTATTTAGGGTTAGACTTAGGAAGTAAAACTTTGGGGATTGCTATTAGTGATGCTAGTAATACAATTGCTTCGGTTTTAAAGACAATTCGTTTTTCTGATGAGGATTATCAAAGTTTAATTGAACCTTTAAAAGAAATTTTGATAAATAATGATGTTAAGACTGTTGTTTTAGGTTATCCTTTAAATATGAACGGTACGGTTGGTGTACGGGCTGAAATATGTTTAAAATTTAAAGAAATGTTGGAAGAGCAATTGAATGTTTCTGTTGTTATGGAAGATGAAAGGTTAACATCTGTAATTTCTAATCAAATTTTGATAGAAGCAGATTTATCTAGAAAAAAGAGAAAAAAGAAAGTCGATGGGTTAGCGGCTCAAATTATTTTACAAAGTTATTTAGATAGGAAAGGTGGAATAAAAAATGAAAGATAAAAATGTTTTTCAGGTTTTAGATGAAAATGGAAGGGAAGTTACTTGCGAAGTATTGTTTGTTTTTGATTCGGAGGAGACTAAAAAGAGTTATATTGTATATACTGACAATACTACTGATGATTCTGGTAATATTCGAGTATATGCATCTATTTTTAATCCTGATTCTGAAAATATGGAGCTTATGCCTATTGAGTCAGATAGAGAATGGAAAATTGTAGAAACTATTTTAGAATCAATTCAAGAAGAGAATATGAATCAATAGATTATTTATGAATGTAAGTAAATTTTTTCATAATATTTATTTTGCAATTCTTTTTTTTGTGTTAAGTTTGTTATTATTGCTTTTTTCTATTTTTCATTATAATTTAGGTGCTGTTTCTGATGATAATGAAGAAAAAACGGTGATAATTGAGCGAGGTGGGCTTGAAAAAATTGCAAATACTTTGTATAAAGAGGGATTGATTCGTGATAAATTTTCGTTTATTGTTTATGTGAAAATATCTGGAAATAATAATTTAAAGGCGGCTACATATTCTTTGGCTCAGGATATGGGAGTTAGGAAAATTGTTGAGCTTTTGGCTGATGGTAAGGGTGAAAATACTGATCAGAAAAAGATTACTTTTAAGGAAGGATTAAATATTAGGCAAATTGCTAAGGTTATTGAAGAAAATACTAATCATTCTTTGGATGATGTTTATAATACTTTGAAAGATGAGTCTTTTATTAAGAAAATGATTGATAAGTATTGGTTTTTGAGTGATGATATTTTAAATCCAGATATTTATTATTCTTTAGAGGGGTATTTATATCCAGATACTTATAATTTTTCTTCTGATGATGTTGAGGTTACTGAAATTTTTGATATTATGTTAGCTGAAACGGAAAAGAAATTAGAGGGGATGAAGTCTGAATTTTTAGATAATGATTTATCTATTTCTGATATTTTTATTCTTGCTTCTATTGTGGAGCTTGAAGGAAATACTTTAGAGGATAAAGAAGAAATTGTTGGTGTGTTTCGTAATCGTCTTAAGAGTAATATGAATTTGGGTAGTGATGTTACTACTTATTATGGCTTGAAGATTAATATGGGAGATAGGGATTTATATTCTAGTGAAGTTAATGAGTGTAATTCTTATAATACTAGATGTAGTTCTTTTAAGAAGTTACCTGTTTCTCCTATTTGTAATCCTTCCATTGAGTCACTTGAAGCGGTTATAAAGTTTAAGAATAATGGTTATTTTTACTTTGTTGCTGATAAAAATAAGAAGATTTATTTTAGTAAGACTTTGAAGGAGCATGAGGCTATTATTAGAGAATTGAAGGAAAAAAAATTATGGCTAGAATACTAGTCTTTTTTTTGTCTTTTTTGTTGTTTATTTTGTTAATATAATATTTTGTTTAAGTTTTATTTGGAGATTAAAATATTGTTTATTTATATTTTTATTTAGTGCTATGATTATTACTATTTTTAAGTTGTTTCTATTTCAAAGTAGTTAATTTTCTTGCTAGTATTTTTTATATTTGATATACTTAATTTGTAAAATAGAGAGGTGATATTTTTGAAATATGTTTATTCTTTTCAAGAAGGAAATAAAGATATGCGTGAATTACTAGGTGGTAAGGGAGCTAATCTTGCTGAAATGACTAAGATTGGTTTGCCTGTTCCACATGGTTTTACCGTTACTACGGAAGCGTGTAATAAATATTATGCTGATGGAAAGTGTATTAGTGAAGAAATAAAGAATGAAGTTTTTTCTCAACTGGAAGAACTTGAGAGAATTACTGGTAAAAGAATAGGGGACTTAGATAATCCTTTATTGGTTTCTGTTAGAAGTGGGGCTAGAGCTTCTATGCCTGGTATGATGGATACTGTACTTAATTTGGGAATTAATGATGTTGTTGCAGAGAGTATGGTTAATCGTACTGGTAATAAGAGATTTGTATATGATTCTTATCGTCGATTTATTATGATGTTTGCTGATGTTGTTAAGGGATATTCTAAAAACTCTTTTGAAAGAGTTTTGGATGAATATAAGAAAAATAAAGGAGTTAGTTTTGATATTGATTTAGATGATGATGATATGTTTAAGATTACTTGTTGTTTTAAAGATATTTATCGTGAACTTTCTTCTGAAGAGTTTCCTCAAGATCCTAAAGTTCAATTGATAGAGGCTATTACTGCTGTTTTTCGTTCATGGAATAATGATCGTGCAATTATTTATCGTAAAATGAATGATATTCCTTCTTCTTGGGGAACTGCTGTTAATGTTCAAGAGATGGTTTATGGAAATATGGGAGATAATTGTGGTACTGGAGTTGCTTTTACTAGGAATCCTGCTACGGGTGAGAAAAAATTATTTGGGGAATATTTAATTAATGCTCAGGGTGAAGATGTTGTTGCTGGTGTTCGTACACCTGAGGATATTTCTACATTAAGGGAAAAAATGCCGGATGTTTATGAAGAATTTGTTAAAACTACACAAATTTTAGAAGAACATTATAAAGATATGCAAGATATGGAATTTACTATTGAAAATGGTAAATTATATATGCTACAAACTAGAAATGGTAAAAGAACTGCAGAAGCGGCAATTAGAATTGCTGTTGAATTAGTGGAAGAAGGAAAAATTTCTAGAGAAGAAGCTTTAATGAGAGTAGAACCTAAGAGTTTAGATCAATTATTACATAAGACTTTTGAACAGGAAGCATTAAAAGAAGCAACTTTAATTGCTAGTGGTCTTGCTGCTTCTCCTGGAGCCGGAGCTGGAGCGATTTATTTTAATGCTGAAGATGTTTCTTGTGCTAATAAAAAAGGAATTGATACAATTTTAGTTCGATTAGAAACTTCTCCTGAGGACATTCAAGGAATGAATGATGCTAGAGGAATTTTAACTATACGTGGTGGAATGACTTCACATGCTGCTGTTGTTGCTCGTGGAATGGGCAGATGCTGTGTATGTGGTTGTGGCGAATTAATCATTAATGAAGAAGAAAAAACTTTGTCAACAAAAGATGGACATATTTATCATGAAGGAGATTGTATTTCTTTAGATGGTAGTACAGGAAAAGTTTATGATGGTATAATAAAATCAGTAGAACCTACGATTAGTGGTAATTTTGAGACTTTTATGAAGTGGGCTGATTATACTAGAAAACTTGGTGTTAGAGCGAATGCTGATAATCCTAGAGATGCTATGCAGGCGATAAAGTTTGGTGCAGAAGGAATTGGGCTATGTCGTACTGAACATATGTTTTTTGAAAAGAGTAGAATTTTTGCTGTTAGACAAATGATTGTTGCTGAAACGTTAGAACAACGACAAGATGCTTTGAATAAAATTCTTCCTATGCAAAGGAATGATTTTGAAGAGATGTTTACTGCTTTGGCAGGAAAACCAATGATTATTCGTTACTTGGATCCACCTTTGCATGAATTTCTTCCTCATACTGATGATGAGATAAATGATTTAGCACAAGAACTTGGAATGTCATTTGAGGACTTAAAAGATAGAGTTTCTTCTTTAAAAGAATTTAATCCAATGATGGGACATAGGGGATGTAGATTAGCTATTACTTATCCAGAAATTGCCGAAATGCAAACAAGGGCAGTTATTGAAGCTGCTATTCATGTTGCAGATAAGGGTATTTCTGTTCAACCAGAAATTATGATTCCATTAGTTGGGGATGTTAAAGAATTACAATATATAAAGAATATTGTAAATAAAGTAGCAGATAAGTTGATTAAAAAAAGTAATAGTCATATTACTTATCAAGTTGGAACAATGATAGAGGTTCCAAGAGCGGCAATACTTGCTGATGAAATTGCTGAGGAAGCAGAGTTCTTTAGTTTTGGGACTAATGATTTAACGCAATTAACTTTTGGTTTTTCTAGGGATGATGCTGGTAAGTTTTTAAATGATTATTATGAAAAACAAATCTTTGAAAACGATCCTTTTGCTAGAATTGATCAGCATGGTGTTGGACAATTGATTGAAATGGCTGTAAAAAAAGGAAAAAGTGTAAGAAGTAATATATCTTTAGGAATTTGTGGAGAGCATGGGGGAGAACCTAGTTCGATAGAGTTTTGCCATAATATTGGTTTAAATTATGTTTCTTGTTCACCTTTTAGGGTTCCTATTGCTAGATTAGCAGCAGCACAAGCTGCAATCAAGTCTGGAGATGTAAAATAATACATTTATAATAAGCTGTTGTTGTAAGAATCTTAGTAAATATTTTAAATAGTAAATAATTATATATTTTATTTAAAATAATTTATAAAAGTATTTATAAAGATGATATTGATAGTTATATTAAATCAAACGAGATATTGATATGGAAGAATTATTTAGACAACAACAAATAATAGGAGAAATGAATAGAGAACAAAAAGAAATTGAATAAAAACATAGAATGCATATGTAGGAAGTAAAATAAAATATGTTGATTAAAATAATTAAATATATTTAATGAAGATATTGATTTTAATGGGGAAAAACCCTATCTAATTTGATGGTGGTACAAGTCAAATTAAAAGAAAAAAATAATTTTATTAATAAAAAACACTAAGACTAAGATTACTTTTAGAAAATTATAATTTTAGTCTTTTGTTTCCTAATATAATCTTATACAACTAAGTGTTAATTTTTTGAATTCTTTCTTTTTTTACAAGTATTTATTTTAAAAATTAACTATATGTATTGACAAATAATAAGAAAGATGATATAATCTTAGTACTGGTTGATGAATAGCATATAAAGGGGGAAGATGAAATGAAAAATTCTTATGTGATTGAGTATTTAAATGAAAATGAGTTTAGAAAAAAAGAAAGAGCAGTAAAAAAATATAATATGTTAGCTTATAAAAAGTTAATTTTTGAATTTTATCCTAATTTTAGAGATGGAAAATTTGATGGAATAGTTGTTTCAAAAAATACTGGTGAGGGAATAATTAAATATGATTTAAAATTACCTACCGATCCTACATTTGCTAAAGTTTATCATGATATTGTTTTACATTATACTGTTTATGAAAAACAAAAAATTGTTATGTTAAATAATATTACTCCGGATGATATATTAATGGAGGGTCATCAAAAAGAACTTACTACTTATAAAGGTGTTCCTATTTCAAAATCTCATGCTGAAAAAGATATGTTTAAAATTAATTTATTAAATATGTTAGGAAAATAATTTTACTGTCTACTTTTTTGTGTATTGAGTAGTAGAAAAGAGTGAATAATTTGAATAAAGATTTAGATAATATTTTTAAAGATCATCATTATATGTATATTGTTGATGATATATTGAATAATAAATATTTTTCTGAAATAAAAAGATGTAAACATCATGGAATGAATCGGTTTGATCATTCACTTAGAGTTTCTTATTATTCTTATTTATTAGCGAAAAGGTTAGGCTTTAACACTGTAGAAACAGCTAGAGGCGGTTTATTACATGACTTTTTTGTTACAGAAGATTTGAATGTTAAAAAACAGAGGTTTAGTTTGTTCTTTCATCCTTATGTTTCTTTAAAGAATGCATCTTATTATTTTGAATTAACTGATAGAGAGAAAGATATTATTATTACTCATATGTTTCCTAGTTTACCTCATAGAATTCCAAGATATATGGAAAGTTGGATTGTTAGTTTGGTTGATAAAATAGTTGCTACTTATGAATTTTATTGTTCTTATGGTAAAAATTATGTTTATAAATTATCTAATATGTATGTTATATTACTAATATTATGTCGGTGGTAGGATTAACTGTTTTGGTTAATTCTTTTTCTTTTATTAAGGAGGATTTTAAATGAAAGTTATTGTAATTACAGGACCTACTGGTGTTGGAAAAACTAAATTGTCTGTTTTACTTGCTAAGAAATATGATGGAGAAATTATTAATGCTGATGCTATGCAAGTTTATCGTGATTTAAATATTGGGACTGCTAAGATTACTGAAGAAGAAAAAGAAGGAGTTCCTCATCATTTATTTGATATAAAAAATGTAAATGAGGAATATTCTGTTTACGATTATCAAAAAGATTGTCGAAAAAAAATAGAAGAAATTATTCAAAGAGATCACGTTCCTATTCTTGTAGGTGGAACAGGGTTATATATTAAATCAGCACTCTATGATTATCAGTTTTCTGATTATTCTAAAGAGAGTAAGGAAATTTATGAGGATAAATCTTTGGAAGAATTAAATGAGATTTTAAGAGAAATTGATCCTAATGGAGCTTGTTTTGTTGATCAAAATAATAAAAGAAGAATAATTAATGCTATTATTTATTATCAAGAAAATGGAAAGTCTATTTCTCAAAATCATACTAATCAACTTCTTTATGATTGTATTTTTATTGGTCTTACTACAGAACGAGATAATTTATATAGGATTATTAATCAAAGAGTAGATAAGATGATTGATATGGGTCTTGTTGATGAAGTAAAGAATTTTTATGATCAAAAGATTTTTACTAAGCCTTTGATTGGTGGAATTGGTTATAAGGAGTTATATCAATATTTTGATAAAGATATATCTTATGAAGATGCTATTGATTCTATTAAAAGAAATTCTAGGAGATATGCTAAAAGACAATATACTTTTTTTAGAAATAAATTAGATATTAAGTGGTTTAATACGGATTATTCTAATTTTTGTAATACAGTGAATGAAGTATCGGTTTATATTGAAAATAATGTAGTAAATTAATATTTTTTTTGTTATAATAAAAGTGTTTTTAATAGTGTTAAAATACTTATTTATTTGTTTTGTTATTGTTAAGTATTTTTTTATATAAGAAAAGAGGTTTTTATGAAAAAAGTAGTTATTGGTATGAGTGGAGGGGTTGATAGTTCTGTTGCTGCTTTACTTTTAAGGGATCAAGGTTATGAAGTAATAGGATTATTTATGAGAAATTGGGATAGTTCTATTAATAATGATTATTTAGGTAATCCTAATTTAGAAAATTCTATTTGTCCTCAAGAAGAAGATTATAATGATGCTAAAAGTGTGTGTGATAAATTAGGAATTCCATTATATAGAGTAGACTTTGTTAAAGAGTATTGGGATTATGTTTTTACTTATTTTTTAGATGAGTTAAAAAAAGGTAGGACTCCTAATCCAGATGTAATGTGTAATAAATATATTAAGTTTGATTTATTTATTAGGGAAGCATTAAAATTAGGGGCTGATTATATTGCAACAGGGCATTATGCTAGAATAAAGGATGGAAAACTTTTTAGGGCAGTTGATTTAAATAAAGATCAATCTTATTTTTTGGCTTATGTTTCAAAAGAGAAATTTTCTAATGTATTATTTCCAATTGGAGAATTAGAAAAACCTATGGTGAGAAAAATTGCTTTGGAAAATGGATTAGTTACAGCTAAAAAGAAAGACTCTACAGGGATTTGTTTTATTGGAGAGAGAAATTTTACTAAATTTTTAGAAAATTATTTACCTAATCAATCTGGAGATATTATTGATATTGATACTAAGGAAAAGGTTGGAGAACATATTGGTCTTATGTATTATACAATAGGTCAGAGAAGAGGATTGCATTTGGGAGGACATCATGAAAAGAGTTATGTTGCTTTAAAAGATTTGGAACATAATATTTTATATGTTGCTAGTGGAGATGAAAATCGCTATTTATATTCTAATCGGGCAATTATTGAGGAATTTAATTTTTTGACTGATGAGAGACCTGAGAAATGTACATGTAAGTTTAGGTATCGTTCTCATGATGTAGAGATTCAAGTTAAATATTTAGAAAATGGGGATTTGGAATTAACTTATGATAGAGCAAAAGCAGTAACTCCTGGACAGTTTTGCTGTTTGTATCAAGGAGATTTATGTTTAGGTGGAGGAATTATTAAGGAAGTATTTTAATTTTACTTGACATTTTACTTGACATAATTTGTAAACATGATAAAATATAATTAGAGAGGGATGGAATATGAATACTGTTGATAAAATTAATTTAATTTTGAAGAAGACTAATATCTCTAAAGTTAATTTAGCTAAGTATTTAGGTTTTTCTAGACAAATGGTATATAATTATTTGGATAGTGATGATTTGAATAAGATGCCTGCTGAAAAGTGTCAATTGTTATTTAATTTGTTAGAAGTTA
>JAQXQC010000036.1 GCA_029100965.1 Bacilli bacterium
CGTCGTGGAATAATTTATATAATTATCGACTAAGAATACATCTTTTATCAAGTTTATTTCCTTTTGTCTCTATAAAAACGGCATTAAATCTAAAAAAGAAGAAAGTTCGTAAAAAAACGAACTTTAGTCTAAAAATTTACGTATTTAACATCTTACAATAAAATTCCTAATACAGATAAAGAAATAACTAGCTTATTAAATAAATTATATATATTTAACCAAATAATCATTTCTCATCAACCAAATTAATATTACGTATTTGGAGTAACTCTAATATGACCATTAAATGTAGCTGTTACTTCACTACCTTGTGCAGAAATAAAAGTTACATTTCCTTGAAAAAAGTTTGCTAAAGTAGTACTTGCACCATTAGCACCTTGTGTCTGATTATGACCGTTTTCACTTAACCAAACAACAATATAATATACTTGAGCATCTTTAAATGTACTACTACTTGTACCTGTATTATTTCCTGCATCATTATCATTTGCTTCCAAATATTGATTATATACTAATGCAGAAGTAATATCATTTACTCTCTTATAAGAATAGTCTCCAGCAGTATGATCACTAACACGAATATAATTTTGCTTAATTACTTCATATTTATTATTTTGAATTACAGCCGCATTAGTACTACTAGCATCATAAGTAACATCAGCACGAGCTGTTTTTATTTCCTCCGTATTTAATCCATTATTCTTTACAGAAGTACCACCTAAAGCAGTAAACGCAATTGCATTTGTTGAACGAATTGTTGATTTTCCTGCTGTTGTACAAGCAGTAACTAAATTAGACGCTTCAGAACTACAGAATACTTGTGCCCATCTCATTGTCGTCTTATTACTACCTTTCGCTGTATAATCAGCAGGAGTACCTGAACCACCTGATAATGTCACATATCCATCTAAAAACATACTTGCAGTACTGGCATTTACTGCGGTAATCTTATATACCTGACAAACAGCGTTACCATTATCATCTACACAAATTCCTTTTCCATCTACTGCTGCGTTTTTAGTCAAAGCTTGTTCCACCATGTTATTAGACATTGGAATCAAGCCACCCCTTGTGTTATCTTTATCTGTTACCTTCTTTACATCAAGATCAAACTTAATTGTTGCCATATTACCTTTTAATGTTGTTGCATCCGTAGCAGTAGCAGTATAATATGCAAACGTTGCCCCAATAACAGCAATCATTAAAGTTGCCACTCCAATTACAGCATAAAAAACATTATTAATTGAAACACCTTGTTTCCTTTTTTCATTTTGTTTCACTTCTTAATCCTCCTTATTTTCTTAAGTATAACAAAATAAACTAAAAATTGCAACCAATTTTAAAAATTTTTATAAAGATCAAAACTTGCCGAAGAATAGTATTGCTTATAATTATTTTTAATATAATTTAAAAGAATTTGATTAGTTTGAGTAGGTCTTTTTCCTGTTGCTTCTTCATCATTAAAAACAAACATACACTTCTTATCCTCACAAATATTTTCTATTTCCAAAATATAATTTTTTACTCCATGATACCCCATATTACCATTATTAATATTATCAAATTGATTAATAGGAATATCCAAATTTAACTTCATCAAATAAGCATCAGTCCCTAAGAAAAATACATCTAAAGAAGGATTATTTTCAATTTCTTCTTTTATTTTAGAAACATTACTAGAAGTACTACAAGGAACAAGTCTAAACTGCATAAAATTCTTTACTGGATAATACTCTAAATACTCATATTTTGTCTTAGTAATCATCACAAAATGCAAAGTACAAGCAATAACAAAGAAAAAAACAAATAACAAATGATTAATCAATCGATAAGAACGAAATTTTTGAAAAAGAAAATAAATAATAGGAATTATTCCAATACAAAAATGAAAAAAATCAACAATAGGAAAAACTACAATCTGAAAAAGAACAATATATAAAGTTTGTATATCTCGATAACGCAAATAATAAAGAAATAGAAAAAAAATAAAAAAACATTCAATCCATATTAAAATTCCACCAGAATTATTATTCATAGAAGCAAAATCAAACATTCCCAAAAAGCAATAATTAATAAATTGATATAAATTATCAAACCATACAAAATAAAGTAAAGCACAAAAAAATCCTATTAAATAAATAATTAAAGTTCTTTTTTTATTTTTACTTTCTATCAAACTAGGAATAGCAAGAAAAATAAAGGTTTGCTTTGTTAAAACCATAAAAATAATAATAATTGGAGATAACAAAGAATAATATTTTTTATCTTGTATTGAAAATAATAAAAACAATAAAAATAAACAAAAAGTATTATACCCAAAATAGGGATAACATAAACTAAAAGACAAAATAGCAAAAGAAGAATACCCCAACTTAGGATAAACAAGAAAGAAAATAAAAGTAACTAATAAAGAAATAACCATGTGATAAACAATCAATTTATCCCCTAAAACAAATTGAAATAATGCACAAAAATAAGAAAATAAAGGTGGTACAATCATATTAAAATCCCGATAAGGAATTAAATGACTTAAAATATTATGAGCATACCCATAATTATATAACTCATCATCAGTTATATTTCTTAAAAAATATAAATAAAAAAGACAAAAGAAAAAAACACAAAAAAAGAAAAAAAGAGAAAAAAATTTTCCTTTACACCGATCCATATTCTTACACTAATCCATAATCTCTTTAACAAGAGAAAGAACCTCATGATGAATTGTTTCAATATCTCTCATTTGATTATCTTTAGTACATTCTACCATTTTAAAATGATATAAAGCCTTTAATTCCAAATAAGTTTGCTCTGCCCTTTTTAAATGTTTTTTATCTTTTTCATTTTGATCAGGACTTATACAACGCTTTTGTTGCAAATCTAAAGTAACTTGAAAAGGAACATAAAGTAAAATAACCAAATCTGGTTTTGGAAGATTTAAAATATCAAACTCTAACGTCTCAATCTTTTTAAAAAACTGAAATCTTTCTTCCTGATGAATAATTTTTCCTCCCTGATGTGCCATATTAGAAAAAGTATAACGATCCAAAACAACATTAACTCCTTGCAATAATAAGTTTTCACATTCCATAATATTATATTTTCTATCAGCAGCATAATACAAAGAAGAAACCATACCATCTACATTACTAGCGCCTTCTTTAAACCAGCCTTCATTACTAGTTAAGTATTTTTGACATAAATCTTCTTTACCTAAATAACAAGAACCAATAATTTTTCCCGTTGCTGTTTCATAATTAGGAAAAGATAATTTTTGGGACTTTATCCCCATTTCATTTAATTTTTTGACCAACAAATTAGCCTGTGTTTCCTTACCTGAACAATCTGTTCCCTCTATAACAATTAATTTCCCTCTCATAACATCACTTACCCTTCTATAACAAAATAGCATAAATTATTCCCAAATTTATCTAAATTAACTAATAGAGTAAAATTTTTTAAATACAGTTGTTTAAAATAATAAAAAATGGTATACTCTTAAAAGTAAAGGAGTTTTATATGCAAACATTTTTTTATTATTTTATTATTTTCTTTGCCTATTCTGTTATTGGATGGATAGTAGAATCTACTTTCGTTAGCCTACAAGCAAAACCCATTCACTTTGTCAATCGAGGATTCTTAATTGGTCCATATTGTCCAATATATGGATGTGGCTCTTTAGGAATGATTCTTTATTTAGAACAGTACAAAGGCAATATTGTCACTGTCTTCTTACTTAGTGTTGTGATTTGTTCAGTACTAGAATACTTCACCAGCTATATCATGGAAAAATTATTCAAAACCAGGCTTTGGGATTATAGTGAAAAAAAATTTAATCTAAATGGACGCATTTGTGGCGAAAATGCCATATTATTTGGACTTGGAGGAGTGGCTATTATATACATTTCCCATCCAATATTAAATGAAATATTAAATCAACTTAGTAAAAATGCTATCATCATTATTGGAATTATCTTATTCATAATTTTAATGATTGATACAGCAATATCTTTCAACATTATGAATCGATTTAAGAAAACCATTTCTAACATAGAAGCCAAAAAAGATTCCACCACAGAATTCAAAAAAATGGTCAGTGACAAAATGAAAGAAGGACACAAAATCTTCCAAACCAGATTATTAAATGCCTTCCCTCATATCGATGTAAAACCATTTATGCCATTAACAAAAGAATTCAAAGGATTAAGAGGATTACTTCGAAAGAAATAATCCTCTTAATTTAATTTTATTGTAATAAAATTTCCTACTCCAAACAAAAGTAAACATATCAAAAAAGAAGAAAAACTACGAATATCTCTAACTACTTGAAAAAGTAAAATAACAATAGTAGATAAAGATATCCCCAAAATAACAGCAAAAGTTTTTTTTCTATACCAAGTAAAAAGATAATGAATAAACATGGAAATACTAATTACTCCTAAAATAAAACCAATACTAAAAGGAAGAAGAAAAAATAAATTAGAATAAAACAGTGAAGGAAGAAATAAATTACCCAAAACTTTAACAAAATAATGATATACCCCTACTAACATCAAAAGAGAAGTCGAACTAACCCCTGGAACAACAGTACCAATTGCCTCTAAAAAACCAGAAAAAACAAAAACCAAAACATCCAAATAAGTATTTTTCACCACATACACGCTATCCCCCGCTAAAAAAGAAAGAAAAAACATCACAACCATCGCTCCAACCACAAAGAAATAATCCCTAAAAATAGATACCTCATTTCTTAATTTAGGAATTCCTCCTGCAATAAGTCCAATCAAAAAAACAGAAGAATAAAGAGGAAAATTCACCAAAAAATAAGAAATTACTCGACTAAATAACACTATCCCTATCCCAATTCCTATACAAAGAAAAAACAAAAAAGAAAAATTTCTTTTCGGATGAACAAAAAAATTAGTAATCGCCTCAATCGCCTTATCATATAACCCAAAACTAATCATCAAAATAGCCCCACTAAATCCAGGAACTATCTTAGCAATTCCAATAATTATTCCCTTAATTAATAAATTCATTTTCATATTAAAATATATGTAACCTTTCTTTTTTTAAAACAATAACATATATTTTAATGGAGGGAAAAATGAAAGAATTATATCAAAAAAATATCCTTGACTTCTTAACACTCCAATTAAATAAACCTTATATATGGGGAAATATTGGACCTGACAGTTTCGACTGCTCAGGACTAACAAAATATATTTATAAAGAATTATTCAACATAGACATTGAAGAAAATGGCTACGGCATCGGAGATACAACCAAACAAATGACCAGCTCCATAGGAACATTAAAAAAATACATCGAAAACGACTCTCACAAAAAAGAATACATCAAAGAATTAGAAATAGGAGACCTTATATTTTTTCACCGACAATCACCAAATGATACCACTCCAACACCAAGTAACAGTTATCCAGGACATGTAGGCATCTATATTGGTAACAATCAATTTATTCATGCCTCAAGTGATGAAGAAAAAGTAGTCATTAGTTCTCTAGATGACTACTGGCTAAAACTATTAGTAGGAAGTAAAAATATTTTAAATACACTAATTATCACTAAAGAACTATAAAAAGTACCTCAACCATAAACGAGGTACTTTTTATTAAACCTGATCAGCCTTTGATTGACTTTGATTTGAAGATTTACCATTTAAAGACTTTGAATCATCTGATAACTTACTACTTAATTTTTGTAATTCATCATACAAATTATTATACTGTACAACCAATTCATTAGAATTAAAATAAATTTGATTCTCCCCAACTGTCCAAGAAGAATTATTATTCTTTAAAAAGTCTAAAACTTCTTCCACTTTACCTAAAAACTGCTCAATATCATGAGATAAATTTCCCATATTATTCTTTAATTCAGTAAGTTCCTGAATATCATCTTTCGTATCCATTAAATCTAAATATAAATCATAAGAATAGTTATCAACTTTTTCTTTATCAATAAGTTTTTTAATATAATTTTCATCACATAAAAGCATAATATGATTTAAAGCATCTATTGTATTTTTCTTTGTAGAACTTAACAACTGATAACTTTTTTCAAAATTAGGTCTTTCTGCCTCTAAAGTTGCTGGAGCTAAAATAGTAGTAAGTTCCTCATTACTAAAATTATCAGAAATAATCTTAACATTATCAGATAATTCCTTATAAAATTTCTTTACTGCTTCTTCAATATAAGCATAATCTCCTGTAGTCTTTACCTCAATTCGATAATCATCTTTAAATAAGGGAACATTCAAAAATAAATGTTAATATTTTCTAATTTATAATTTGATAAAAAAGACAACTTCTTTAATTTGTGATTTAATTATATTAGCAAAAAAAACAATCACGAAAGAAGTTGTTAATATGATTTTATCACAAAAAATAGAAAATAATTATAAAAATTGTATCGAAAATATAAAAAAAGTTGAAAATAAGTTAGAAAAGTCAAAAATGGTTAAAGCATTAATCAGTGAT
>JAQXQC010000037.1 GCA_029100965.1 Bacilli bacterium
TCAATTAACTTCAACGGTCAAATTATTTAAGTAGAAAGGAAAGAATAAAATGAAAAAAAAGAATAATGGTATTGTTGTTTTCTTGTTGATTTTAATTATTGTGATACTAGGAGGATTATGTTTCTTATTTGCAACTGATAGGATAACGTTTAACAATAATTCTAATCAAAATAATTTAAATGATAAATCAAATAGTGGTAATCAATCTCAAAATGATGAAAATAAAAGTTCATATGTAATTAATTATAAAGAAGAAACTTATACAACAAAAAATAAAGAAGGGATTGAAAATACTAATAATAAAAGAAATATTATTACTATTGAAAATAAAAATGATACTAATGCTGCTTCTTTAATAGAAAATAAGCTAAATGAAATATCTAATAAAATGTGGGAAGATATAAAATCGACCGCTAATGATAGTTATGAAAATTCTTCTACTGGATTAGGAGTAAGTTATTTAATTGAAACAGGAGAAATTAAAAATAATCGATTAACTTTTATTGTGAATACAGTAGGTAGTTTTGGAGGAATCCCTTGGGATAATAACGAAGGTTATAACTTTGATGCTGTTACTGGTAATTTATTAAAATTAGATGACCTTGGAACAGGAGTTTTTGATTATATTTATTCTCAAAGCATTTCTCAAATTGAAAAAGAAAGTACTGAATCTTCATGTCTTGAAGGAGATTGGAAAGATAGGGCTAAAACAGAATTGAATAAGGATGGAAATTGGTATTTTACCCAAAATGGAATTAAAGTAATTTTTCCAAAATATTCTATTGCTTGTGGTGCTGAAGGTAGTAGAATTATTGATATTTCAAAAAATGATATTAATCCTTACTTAAATGCTCAATATAAAATTAAATAATTAAAGAAAGAGGTAATTTAAAATGGAAAAAAAGAATAATGGTATAGTTATTATACTAATGGGAGTAATTATAGTAATACTAGCAGTACTATGCATCTTATTTGCAACAAATACAATAACCTTTAATCATAAGGAACAGGATACATATAAGAACCCTCATCCAGAAGATACTTCTACAAAAGAAAATGAAGATAAAGATACCAAAGAAGTATTAAATAATATTTCGGTAATCTTTTCAGAAGAAAAAGAATGCGAAAATGGATGTCAAAAGAAAATTTCTACCACATCAGGTGAAAAAATATTATATGTAAGTCAATCTGAGGTTAAATTAGGGGATAAAGTTGTGTATAAAGCTGCTGAAGGACCTATATCTTTACTTCAAGTTAGTGTTTATAATGATGTCATGATATTTTTTGAAACTGAGTCTTTAATCAGTAAAATGTATATTTATGATTTAGATGGAACTGAAGTTAAAACAATATCTAGATTTATAGATAAAGATGGTAATCAATATCAAATTTATCCAAGTTATAGTCAAAATGAAATTTTTAATATATCTGATGATGGAACAATAAGTTTTGCTGGAACAAAACATATTCAAGGGGGATTAGTTTCATCATATATCACTAATTTAGGAGAAACTATTGATTTATGTGAAAATGGAAATGAATATAAAGATGATGAAATTGTGAGTGCAATTTTTAAGATGAAATACTTAGGTAATTATAAATTTGATGACATTTCATACGTTAGTACTAAAACAACAATTAAAGATATCAGAAATTGTCAATAGAATAAAAATGTATAAGTAAATTTTAATGATAATGTTACGTTAGTAAAAAGTTACTAAAATATTTTGATTCTTCAATTTGAAAAGATTGAGGAATTAATATTTTTATCTAGTATCTTTTTTTATTTGTGAGAAAAATATTTTTCAGTATTTTTGTCATATAATAAAGATTACTCTAAGTTAATTACAATAAAAAGAGGTTAATTTTCTTGCCAATAAAAATAATTTATGATAGACTTATAACATGGTGATGCTATGGAAGACATAATAAAAAAAATTTACGATTATTCACTGGAAGAAATCATGGGAGAGCGTTTTGGAACTTATTCTAAGTATATTATTCAAGATAGAGCAATTCCTGATGTTCGAGATGGATTGAAGCCAGTGCAGAGAAGAATTTTATATTCTATGTATAAAGAAAAAAATACTTTTGATAAACCTTATAAGAAGAGTGCTCGTGCGGTTGGAGATGTTATGGGTAAATATCATCCACATGGGGATTCTTCTATTTATGAGGCAATTGTTCGAATGAGTCAAGATTGGAAGATGAAGGAACCGTTTGTAGATATGCAAGGTAATAACGGTTCTATTGATGGAGATTCTGCTGCTGCTAGTCGTTATACGGAAGCAAGGCTTTCTGAAATTGCTGGAGTTATGCTTCAGGATATTGATAAAGATACTGTAACAATGGCTCCAAATTATGATGATACTTTGTTAGAACCAACTGTTTTACCAAGTCGTTTTCCTAATCTTTTAGTTAATGGAACGACGGGTATTTCTGCTGGATATGCGACAAATATTCCCCCTCATAATTTAGGAGAGGTAATTGATGCTACTATTGATCGATTAGATCATCCTAATTCTACTTTAGAAGAAGTGATGCAATTTATTAAAGGTCCAGATTTTCCAACAGGAGCTATTTTAGAAGGAATAGATGGAATAAAAAGTGCTTATCAAACAGGAAGAGGAAAAATTATTTTAAAATCTAAAGTTACTATGGAAAAGAATAAGATTGTTATTCATGAAATTCCTTATGAAGTGAATAAAGCTTTATTGGTAAGAAAGATGGATGAAATTCGTATAGATAAAAAAATGGATGGTATTTTGGAAGTAAGAGATGAATCGGATAAAGATGGGTTACGTATAGTTGTTGATTTGAAGAAAGATGCTAATGCAGAGAACATTTTAAATTATTTTTATAAGAATACGGAACTTCAAGTTTCTTATAATTTTAATAATGTAGTGATTGTAAATAGAAGACCAATGTTACTTGGTATTTTAGGAATATTGGATGCTTATATTGCTCATCAAAAAGAGGTTGTTACAAGAAGAAGTGAATTTGATTTAAGAACGGCTAAGGCAAGATATCATATTGTTGAAGGTTTGATTAAGGCTATATCTATTTTAGATGAAGTAATTAAGACTATTCGTTCTTCTAAAAATAAATCGGATGCTATTGAGAATTTAGTTAAAGAATATGACTTTACTGAGAAACAAGCTGATGCGATTGTTACTTTACAATTGTATCGATTAACGAATACTGATATTGTTTCTTTACAAGAAGAGATGGAAAAGTTATTAGATATGATGAAAAAGTTAGAAGCAATTTTGGGTGATGAAAAAGTTTTGATTAAGGTTTTGAAGAAAGAGTTGAAGGAGATTAAAGATAAATATGCAACTCCTAGAAAGACTGAAATTCGTGATGAGATTACAGAGATTAAAATAGATGCAATTAGTATGATTCCTAAAGAAGATGTGATGGTTGTTGTTACTAATGAAGGCTATATTAAAAGGACTTCTTTGAGGAGTTATGCTGCTTCAAATGTTGAAGATTTGACTTTGAAAGAAAAAGATTATATTGTTGGTCTTTATAATATGAATACGTTAGATACTTTACTTGTCTTTACTAATTTAGGGAATTATTTATATATTCCTGTTTATGAAATACCAGATTTAAAGTGGAAAGAAATGGGCAAACATATGAGTAATATTATTACGGTTGATCCTGATGAGTATGTTGTTAATGCTATGCCTGTTTATGATTTTGATCAGAATCTTTATATTACTTCATTTACGAGAAATGGAATGGTTAAGAGAACTTTACTTAAAGAATTTAAAGTTAGTAGATATTCTAAGGCTATTAATATGATGAAGTTGAAAGATAAAGATGAAGTAGTAAATGTAACTTATAGTGTTGATACGAATGTTTTAGTAGTAACTAAGAAAGGTTATGGTTTGTGGTATAAAACTTCTGATATTAATCCTGTTGGTATTAAAGCTAGTGGAGTAAAATCTATTAATTTAAGAGATGATGAAGTAGTGAGTGGTCTTCTTTTCCCAAATGATTCTGAGTATATTACTTTGTTTACGGATAAAGGAACAGCTAAGAGAATGCGTTTTTCGGAAATTGACATGGGTACTAGAGGTAACCGAGGATTATTATTTATGAAGGAAATTAAGAGTAATCCTAGTCATATTGTTGATGCTTATGTTGAGGATGTAAAGACTGAGGTTGTTGTAGTTACGAAGAAATATGAAAAAGAAATGAAAATAGTAGATATTCCAATTATGGATAGATATAGTAATGGTTCGTTTGTGGTTAAAGATAAAATTAAAGATACTTATCTTAAAGTACAAGAATTATCTAAAGATGCTTTGAGTGGTTTGGAATATGTTGAAGAAGCAAAGCCAGAGCAAGAACAGTTGAGTTTTGATATGTTAAATAAAGAGTCTTTAAAAGAAGTTGATGATAGAATGGTGATTATTAATAACTTTTTAGATGATGTAGAAGGAAAATAATCCTTCTTTTTCTTGCAATAATTAGATGGGAGTGATAGAGATGAAAGAGCATAAACATTTAGGGTGCTATGGTTTGGTTGTAAAAGATGATAAAATATTATTGATTAAGAAAAAAACTGGTCCTTATGATGGATTATTAGATTTACCTGGTGGTTCATTTGAATTTGGAGAAACACCAGAAGAAACTTTAAAAAGAGAAATGTTAGAAGAAACTAGTTTAGAGGTTATAAAATATCAATTATTTGATGCTTCTTCTGTTGTTGTAGAGTGGAAGTATGGTGATAATACAAATATTTTGGTTCATCATGTTGGTATTTTTTATCAAATATTAGAGTATCAGAATGAAATTCGAAAGGATATTTCTATTGATAATCAGAATGATGATTCTTTAGGTGCAGAATTTTATGAGATTAAGAATTTAAAGAAAGAAGATGTTTCTGCTATTGCATTAATGGAATTAGAAAAGTTAGGTTATTCATTAAGTTAATGTTTTTAAAGGAAGAAAATACTTCTTCTTTTTTTTCTTTTTGTAAGAGATTGAAGTTAGGAATAAGTATTTTATTTTATAAGTTTATGATATAATGGGATTGTATAGTAGTAGAATATGTTGAAAATGAAAGTGGTGTTTATATGTCTTTTTTGTATCATGGTAATCTTGTTTATGTTATTATTATAGGGAATTGAGTTTAGTAAATAAATCTAAAAATGGGAGATAAGAATGAATAGAAAAAAATTGGTTTTTAGTATTATTATAGGAATTATTTTTATTATAGGAATTGTTTCTTTTTATACAACTTTTTCTTTAAATGAGGAATATTCATTTGGGAGTGATATTTATTCTATTAAAGGGGGGAATATTTTGAATATTTCTCCTAATACAGATGTTTCTTTATTTTATCAGTATTTTGATTTAGAGAATTGTACTTTGAAGGTAGTGGATAGAAATCAGAAAGAAATTACTTCAGGGTATGTTTTTAATCATAGTATGACTTTGCTATATAATAAAGATGATAAAGTAGTGGCTACTTATACTAATATTGTTAAGGGAGATATGAATTCTGATGGGATGGTTAATCAGGATGATATTAGTTTGTTTGGACAGTATTTAGTTGGAAATAATTCTTTTTCTTTAGATTTAGATATGGATGAAGATAAGGAAGTTCATGTTAATGATTTAATTCTTTTAGATAAGGCTATGAATGAAGATTATCAAGAATTAATGGTAGAGAAAGAGGAGTATTTGTTACAATCTAATGAAAAAGTGAGGATAAAGTATAAGGTTAAGCCTTCTTATGGAAAGAATACTAATTTGATATGGAAAAGTTTAGATTCTAATGTTGCTGTTGTTGATTCTGCTGGTAGAGTAATAGGAAAGAATCCTGGGGAAACAAAGATTATTTTGCGTACGTCTGATAAAAAGTTAGTGAAAGAAGTAAAAATAAAAGTAGATAATACTATTCAATTATCTCAAAAAGAAGGGATAGCTTATATTGGAGGAGATTCTTTAGAGATTGGAATCAAGTCTGTTGATTATGAGGATATTACTTGTTCTTCAGAGAAAGTAGAAATTGCGGACTGTGAAATTCAAGGGAAGAAATTGGTAATTAAGCAAAAAAATCAGGGAAGTACGAATATTGTTGTTACTTCTAAGAAATATGGTAATGTAACTTTTTATTTAGATGTGATGTCTGTTTATTTGAATGTGATGCCTAAGTATCTTTGTTCAACTCCAGGTAATGTTCAGTTGATTACAGTTAGTGCGATGAATAGTGGAGAATATTCTTTTGCTATTAGTAATTATGATGTGATATCTAGTGCTGAGATGCAAGTATATAATGGTAGAAATATGTTAAGGATTAATATGGGTTCTATTCCTGGTAGAGCTACTCTTGCGGTTAAGGAAAGTCATGGTTATCAAAGTAATCAAATTACAGTAGATACTTATAAGCTTTCTATTCCAGCAATTGGAGGAGTAGGAAATGTAGGCAAGGATTTGGAAACAAATATAGTAGGGGAAAATTTGGGGACATTGACTTGTTTGAGTCAAGATGAGAGTAAGGCTACTTGTGAGATTAAGGGTACTAAATTAGTTGTTCATCCTTTATCGATAGGGCAAGTAACAATTACGGTTAAGAATAGTTATTTATTTAGAGAAGAAAGTTATTCATGTGGTAGTGCTGATTATTTGGTTGTAATTAGGGAGGGGAAGGAATGAAGAAAATATTT
>JAQXQC010000038.1 GCA_029100965.1 Bacilli bacterium
GATTTTGTAAATTGTACTTTATGGGGAGGTATTGCTGAAAATACAGCAAATTATTGTAAAAAAGGTGATGTTGTCGGTGTTAAGGGCAGAGTGCAAACTAGGTTGGTTGAGAATGAAAATAAGTTAGAAATTGTTGCTGAAAAGCTTACTTTTTTAACTAAGGCAAAAGAAAAAGAAATGGAAAAAGATGAAGAAGAAAGGTAGTGGTATATTATGGGTTTTGTGAATAAAAGACCACCAGTTAGTTTGAAGTTACAGGTAAAAGAGTATAATTTGTTATTAACAATTCTAGAAAGAAATCAATTGTTGGATAATGAATTAATCGTTGAAGATGCAAAAAAGTTATATGGAAAATTGTTAAAGTATAGTATTCCAATGACAGATGATGATTCTAAAACAGAATATGTTCATGTTGGATTTTATGCTGAGGAGGCTAAAAATATGGTAACACAGTTTTTAGTTTTTTATGATGATGAAGTAGTAGATAGAGACTATTATACTTTGCTTTTAGAAATTAGGCATAAGTATTTAGAAAGTAAAAATGCAAGTGTATAAATTTATTTTTTATACATTTGTTTTCTATTTATGTTTTTATTATTATGATTGTGGGAGGAAAAAACATGAGTAATAATATTTATCAATTAGTAAGAAATAATATAAAATTTTATCGTAAACAAAAGAATATGACTCAAAATGAATTATCAGAAATTACTGGTTTTAGTCATGAGTATATAAGAAAGTTAGAATCGTCCAAGTATTGTGGAGGTTTATCACTTGATAGTCTTTATGTTATTTCTAAAGCATTAAAAGTACCTATTTCTAAATTTATGGAGAGTAATTATGAAGTATAATAATGATGATTTGTTTTGTGATTTTGCTAAAGCAGAGTTCGATAATTACTTAGCAGGCTTTTTGTATTCCCTTCAATTTAGTGATGAAAAATATAAAAAGTTAAAAGAAGAACAAAAAGAAATTACCAATCATTATCCAGTAATCGCTAAAGTTTTATATGATAATGAGATTGAAATTTTGAATGAAGAGCAGATAAAAGCAATGATTAAGGTATTAGAAATAGAAGAAGAAATAAGAATGATAGAAGAAAAAGAATTATTTTATTGTGGAGGTAAAGAGTTCTATCATTATTTAAAAAAAATGAAAATTTTATGATAGAGGCATACTTATTTTGATAGGTATGTTTTTTTATTTGATGATAATCTATGCTATAATATTTTTATAGGAGTGATTGTAATGAAGACAATAAAATGTAAAGAATGTGGGAAAATATTATCAAAAAAAGCAAAAATTTGTCCTAATTGTGGATGTGGTATAAATTGGGGTAAGAAATTTCTTAAAATATTTTTAGTTATATTAATTATATTTGTTATAATTTTAGGGTTGTCATTTGTTCCAAATTTAATAAAAGATTATAAGTTTCAAAAATTAAGTAAAAAATATTCTGGTACATGGGACTTAAAAACAGATAATGATCAGTATTATCAAAATGATGGTGAAAGATTGAAAATCCTTTTGGATAAAGAATTAATCTTTGGTACTGATGTTATATTATCGGCATCAGATAATGTTGGAGAAGTATCTATGTGTATACCAGAAGAATTTGATGAAAAATTTGTTAAGAGATGTCCTGAATCATTTGTGAGACTTTATTCATACATTGAAGTACCAGATATAGTATACATTAATTTTATTGATGAAAATGGAAGTCTTATATTTATAAAATTTAAGTATAGTGATGAAACTTTAAAACAAACTAGTTGCCATAATGGAGAATTTTGGGGACAATGTGTTGATGAAAAATTAAAAATAACTTATGAAAAAAAATAAATGCTTTTGTAAAATTATCATACTTGCTTTTGAGTGAGTATGTTTTTATTTGTAATTTTTTTATTAATATTAAAAAATAGAGAGAAAGGTGAAGTGAATGGATAAAAGAATTGAAAAATTAATTGATACAATAAGAAAGGAAAGAATTAGACAGGGATATTCCTTACGACAGTTAGCAAAAGAATGTGATACAAGTCATTCATGTATCTTTGATTTAGAGCATAGTTATAATTCAAAAATTGATTTAATAAAATTATTAAAAGTTTGTGAAGTTTTAGAGATAGATTTTTATGATTTACTTGTGAAAAGTGGTTTAATTTTTAGTGATAAGGTATTCCATTGTTATGAGATTGATGTTTATTTAGATGATGAATTATTTTATAAATTTGATGTAAGTGAGACAACTGAAGATAGGGCAATTAAACTATTAAATGAATACTTAGAAATAAACAATTTAATATATGAAGATTGTGAATTGGAATTTGAAATTAGAGAAAAAATACCAAGATCATTAAAAAAATAATTAAAAAATAGAATAATAGGGTATAATAACATCTGTGGTGAGATAGAGTATGAATGAAGATAAATTAAAATTGTTTGTTAATGAATTAAATTATAAAAAACAAGTTAGTTTTTATTTGTTTAATGTTAAATATATTATTACTTATGAGGAAAAAAGGTATAAGATAAAGCAAGAAAATTTATCAACGTATCATTCATATTCTAGTATTGTTGATTTATTTAATGAATATTACATCTATGGAAATGCACTAAAAGATTTATTTGAGGAAATTATAATAATTTAAAATAAAATACTTATAAATTAAGTTCATTTAGATAGTAAACTTTATTGTTATGAAAAGAAAAATCCAAGAAATTGGGTTTTTATTTATGTTTAGCAAGCATTGAATTTTTACTCCCACAGAGAAAAATTCTATTTATGGGAATTTCCCATACCCTATTAAGCAATTGGTGAGAGAATGATAATATATTTTGGATTATTAGTAGTAATGCCAATTCTATTTTTTATTTATATTTGTTGTTTATTAAGTGGTTATTGTTCTAGGCAAGAGGAATTAATGAGATGCGTAAACGAAATAGAAAAAAACAATTTTGGTTATCATTCGAAGAAGAACGGCAATTAAGGCTAAATGCAATTAAAGTTGGACTTTCAGAATCTGAATATGTTAGAAGTTTGATTATGGGATATCATCCAAAAGAGAAACCGTCTAAGGATTTTTTTGATTTAATGATGGAATTAAGAAAGATTGGAATTAATATTAATCAAATTGCAAAAAAAGTGAATTCTACAGGAAAAATCGATATTGGTTATTTTCAATATGAAATGGATAAATTAAATAGTATAGTTGATAGGATGAAGAATGAATATCTTTAGTTTATTTTAATTTGGAGAATTTTATGGCAGTAGTAAAAATATGGAAAGTTAAAAGCAATTTAAATAAAGTAATTGATTATGTAAGTGATGAAAATAAAACTTTAAAAGATGAAGATAGTAGTTTATTGAAAGAATTACATCAAGTAATTGAATATACAACAGATAGTTTTAAGACAGAAGAAAAGTGTTATGTCACAGGAATAAATTGTATTCCTGCAACAGCCTATCAGGATATGATTGATACAAAGAAAAGGTTTCAAAAGACAGATGGTATATTAGCATATCATAGTTATCAATCTTTTAAAGAAGGAGAAGTTACACCAGAGATTGCTCATGAAATAGGAGTTAAGCTTGCTGATGAAATGTGGGGAGATAGATTTGAGGTTGTAGTATCAACCCATTTAAATACAAATCACATTCATAATCATTTTGTATTAAATTCTGTTTCTTTTTTAGATGGGAAAAAATATTATGATAATCGAAGTAATTATGCAGAGATGAGAGCAATTTCTGATAGTTTATGTGAAGAATATCATTTATCAGTATTACCTGAAAAGAAGTGTAAAAGTGGTATTAATTATAGTTATTATTCTAAAAAAAATTTAGTAAATACTAACTATTATAAAATTGTTAAAAATGATTTAGATTTAGCTATTAAATTAGCATATACTTATGAAGATTTTGAAAGAATCATGAAATCATGGAATTATGAGTTATTTTATCGCTCTGGAAATTTGACTGTGAGAAAATATCCCTATCACAAAAACATTAGAGTATTTAGAAATTATGGAGAAGAGTATAGTATAAATCGAATTAAAGAAAGAATAAAAATAGAATTTTTTAAGATACCAAATAAGAAAAAGTTAAACTATAGTTCTCCTCCATATTTTAATTTAAAGCATAGTTATTTATATAAAAAGTATGTTCATTATTTGTATTTATTAAAGATATATCCTAAAAAATATCCTAGAAGTTATGTATCTCCAGAAATTAGAGCAGAAGCTAGAAAGATGGATATGTTATCTGATGAAGTGAGATTGTTGGTTGCAAATGATATAAAAAATCATGAGCAACTTTTTTTGTATCAAAATAAGGTGAATAATCAGTTAGATATTTTACTTCATCAAAAGAATATATTATGGAATCGTTACAAAAAAACTGAAGACATCATTGGAAGAGCAAAGATAAAAGTAGAAATAGATACATTATATCAAAAAATTAAAAAGGTAAGAAAGGAAGTGGTTTTATGTCGTGATATTGAAGAACGAACACCTAAGATAATTAATAATTTAGAACAACAAGAAAAAGAAATAAATCTGTTAAAAGAAAGGAAAGGGATGAAAAGATGAATTCAAGTGAATCGGCTGAAGCAGTTGTGAAAATGGCGTTACAAGGTTCAGAGGTTGCATTAAAAATTAGTGGAGAAGGAACAAAAGAAATACTAATTATGCTTTATGCTATCTTAAATGGATCTCAAAAAATAAAAGGAAAGACAAAACTTACCAATATGTTGAAATCAGGTAAAGAGTTAAAAATATTTTCTCTTAAACAAGAAGATTTAAAAAAGTTTACTGAAGAAGCTAAGAGATATGGTATTTTGTTTTCTGTTTTAGTAGATAAGAAAAATATAAATCCAGATGGTTTGGTTGATATTATGGTTAAAACGGAAGATTCCTATAAAATTAATCATATTGTAGAAAGATTTGAATTAGCTTCTGTTGATAGGGTAAAATTGAAATCTGAAATAGAAAAAGAATTAGTAGATAAATTAGCAAATGATGTTAAAAATAAAGGAGAAAAAGTTCCTGTTTTAAATGATGAATTTATTGAAAAAATATCAAAAAATGTTCCTTCACAAAAAGAATTAAACGAAATGTTAAACCCCTCTACGGCGAAGATGGAAAAAAGCCCTCTGTCCGAGCCTTCATCCAAGAACAAAGAGAATTTAGAGGTTACTAAGAAATCATCAGTTCGAGAAAAATTAGAGAATATAAAACGGGAGCAACAGGAAAAAGAAATTAGCAAGAATGAGGTTCAACATGAAAAGAGTAAGAGGACAAAGACTACCATACATAAGAATCCAAAAGTTAAAGTATCAAAAGTTAAAAGTCGTTGATTTGAGGAAATGGAGGAATTTATTTGAGAGAAGGGATAAAAGTTTTAAAACTAGATAAATATGAGATTAATACTATTCTTAATGCTTTAAAGTTTTATAAAGAACTAGCTGATGAAGCAGATAAGGATAGTATTTTAATTTGTAGAACTATTTTGAAAATTATAGATACTCCAGAAAAAACTAATGTTTTTAGAAGAAATGATAGAGATGAAGTTAGATAAAAGAAATTCTTTTTTTGTTTTATTCATTTTTGGATTGGTTATTGTAGTATGGTTATCATTGTTAATTGCTCCTTATTGGAATAGCAGTTTTATTGACATGATAGAAGGTATTTCTAAAGCATTAAGTCATCCATTTGTTATTTATTATTGTGAAGATAGTTTTAAAGTTATATTTATCTTTTTGCTAATTTATCTAATAGGAATCTTATATTATTTATCTACTAGAAGAAACTACAGAAAAAGAGAAGAATATGGTTCTGCTAAATGGGGAAATGTAAAACAAGTTAATAAGAAATATATGCAATTACCTTTATCTCAAAATAAAATTTTAACACAACATGTATATTTAGGGTTAGATGGTAAAGTTCATAGAAGAAATCTTAATGTTCTTTTATGTGGGGGAAGTGGAGCAGGAAAAACTTTATTTTATTGTGAGCCTAATATTATTCAGGCAAATACTAGTTTTGTTGTTTTAGATCCTAAAGGAGAACTTGTTAGAGATACAGGAGCTTTGCTTGAGGAAAAAGGGTATGTAGTTAAAGTTTTAGATTTATTAAATATGGAAAAAAGTCATTGTTATAATCCATTTGTATATTTAGAATCGGATAATGACGTTCAAAGATTAGTAACTAATTTATTTAAAGCAACTACTCCAAAGGGAAGTCAATCAAGTGATCCATTTTGGGATACTTCTGCTAGTATGCTATTACTTGCTCTTATTTTTTATTTAAAGTATGAAGCCCCAGAAGAAGAACAAAATTTTTCAATGGTAATGGAGATGTTACGAGCTGGAGATGTAAGGGAAGAGGAAGAAAATTATTCTAGTCCGTTAGATATTTTATTTAATCAATTGGAAATTAGAAATCCAGAGCATATTGCTATTAAATATTATAAAAGTTACAGAAGTGCAGCTGCTAAAACTTTAAAATCAATTCAAATAACACTAGCTGCTAGATTAGAAAAATTTAATCTTGAAAGTTTGGCTAAACTAACAATTACTGATGAGTTAGAGTTAAAAAAATTGGGTGAAAGAAAAACTGTTTTGTATGCATTAATACCAGATAATGATACATCATTTAATTTCCTTGTCAGTATTTTATATACTCAATTGTTTCAACAGTTATTTTCTATTGCTGATTATAAATATGGTGGAAGTTTGCCAGTTCCAGTTCATTTTGTAATGGATGAATTTAGTAATATTTCTTTGCCAGATGATTTTGCTAAGATTTTAAGTGTGATGAGATCAAGACAAGTATCTGTTAGTATTATTCTTCAAAATTTGTCTCAATTAAAGTCACTATTTGAAAAAGATTGGGAAGGAATTATTGGAAATTGTGATACTTTTTTGTATTTAGGAGGAAATGAGCAATCAACTCATAAATATGTTTCAGAATTAATTGGAAAAGCAACAATTGATACAAATACTTATGGAAAATCTAATGGGAGAAGTGGTAGTTATTCTACTAATTTTCAAATGACTGGAAGAGAATTATTAACGCCAGATGAGGTTAGGATGTTAGATAATCGGTATTGTATTTTACTGATAAGAGGCGAGAAACCTATAATAGATTTAAAATATGATACTTTTCATCATCCTAATATAAGTTATACGCCAAAGGGAGGAGCTATTCCTTATAATCACGGGAAGTTAAATAAGGCAATTGCTAGTATTACACTTGAGGAAAATACTGATGGATATACATTTAATGAAGTAAAAGATGTTGTTGATGATTATGTAATTATTTCTTCAAGTGAGTTAGAAAAATATTTTAATAAGAAGGAAGGGTGATAGTTTATGTTAAAACAAAAGAAAAAATTGAGAGGTAAGTTATTATTTCCAGCATTAATTGGAATTCAATATTTAAATATTCCTAATGTTTATGCTGCAGAGAAAGATCCATTACAAGTAATTAATAATTTGTCTAATTTAATGGCTAGCATTATTACTACTTTTGGGGGAATTGTTTTAATGTTTGGAATAGTACAAATTGGTTTATCTTTTAATTCTCATGATCCAAGTCAGAGAGTAAGTGGAGTAATGACTTTTGTTGCAGGAGTTATTCTTACTTGTTCTAAAGCTATAGTAGATAGAATTACATAATTGATGGAGGTGTTATATTTTGTTATTTTTAAGTGAAAGTTGGGTAGTAGATAATATTAATAATGCCTTAAATACTTGGAATAGTAAGCTAACTGAAATATTTCAGTTAATAACGGAATCTCCAGAGACTTTTAGAAATGGAGCTATATGGAAAGTTATTTTAAATATTAATGGTGCTTTGCAGGCTATTGGTTTATCATTGTTAGTTTTGTTTTTTTTAGTTGGAGTTATTAAAACATGTGGTTCATTTGATGAGATAAAGAGACCAGAGCAGGCAGTAAAATTATTTATTCGATTTGCTTTAGCAAAAACTTTAGTGACTTATGGCCTAAATATTATGTTATCAATATTTGAAATTGTTCAAGGAATTGTATCCAAAATGATAACAACGGCAGGCTTAACTAATTCAATGAAAGCCGTTTTACCAAGTGCAATTGAAACAGCAATTAATAATACAAGTTTTTTAAAAAGTGTTCCTTTATGGGCTGTAACATTAATTGGGGTATTAGTAATTACAGTATTATCCTTTGTAATGGTTTTAACTGTTTATGGTAGATTTTTTCGATTGTATTTATATACAGCAATAGCACCTATCCCTTTATCAACTTTTGCAGGTGAACCTACACAAAATATTGGGAGAAGTTTTTTAAAATCTTATTCAGCAGTTTGTTTGGAAGGAGTAATTATTGTTCTTTCTTGTATTATTTTTTCTCTTTTTGCTTCTTCACCTCCAACAATTGATGGTAATGTTTCAGCAGTTACACAAGTATGGAAATATTTAGGGGAAGTTATTTTTAATATGTTAATTTTAGTAGGAGCAATTAAAACTTCTGATAGAGTGGTTCGAGAAATGATGGGATTATAAAGCTTATTATTTTACTATTGTTTACAAATTATTAGTTGATTTGATGTAATAATTTAAAAAAGTATGATTCTGATAAGAATTTTATATAGAAAGAAGGTTAAATATTGAAAAATAAAATAAAATGTTTATTGGTAAATCCTTACCAATTACCAAAAGAAATTGAAATAAATAATGATTTAGAAACTTTGCAACAGTATGTAGGTGGATATATAGAAACTATTCAATACAATGATGTAATTATTATTTGTAATGATGAAGGAAAATTGAATTATATGCAACCTAATCGAGCAATTGGATCAGATATTATATTTGGTCCTTTTTTGGTTGTTGGTGATGATTTTGAAAATGCCGATTTTAAATCATTAACAGAAAGACAAATATTAGAAAATAAAATTCGTTTTGATAAATATAGCATTAGAAAAACAAATGATAAAATTAATCAGATTCTTGGTAAAACTGTTAATGATATTATTCAAATAAAAAAAGATGAATATAATTGTGAAAGATAATTTGGAGGTGAAAAGATGCGAAGACAATATGATGATTTTACTCAGTTGAAAATAAAAGATATGAGTAAAGTAATAAGTGATATGACTTATAAGTATATAAATGAAGAAAGTAATTCTCCAACAGTAGTTCCCTCATCACATTATGAAAAAATTCTTAGTCAAGTACAAGAAAATTATTTAGGAGAAATTACGAGTAGACAATTTTTAGTGATTATGTATAATCAATTGAATGCATTAAAAAAAGAAGATGAAAAATATTTTTATCAAGCATTATTATGTTTAGACATGGGATTAAATCCTAAAGATTTAAGATTAGATGAACAAATAGCTATTTCTTATACTTATGATTACTTATCTAGTATGCAAAAAGTTGAGAAAAAGGATTTTCGGTTTTTAAATGAAAATATTACTGATGCTTATCATCACTATAAAGAAGATCCAGAGATTCAAAGACAAGCAATAGAGGCAAGTAATACTATAGAGAAAAAGGAGAATCCATCTTTGGTAGATGATAGTAAGAAAAATTATAATAGAAATGATATTTTTGAAAGATAATTAATGGTGATGTTTATGGAAATAAAAATTAATAAAGAAATAAGAAGTTATACAGAAAATATTTATTTTGGATTGTCTTTAAGGCAATTCTTTTTTTCTGTATTAGCTTGTGTATTGGCAATAATTATATATTTTACATTTCATGGGATTCTTCCTAATGAAATTGTTTCTTGGTTATGTATATTGGTAGCAATTCTACCTATTACGATTGGTTTTGTAACATATAATGGAATGCCTGCTGAAGTATTTTTGAAAGAAATTTTTAAATTCTATTTTCTAATTCCAAGGTATTTAGTGTTCAAGCCTGTTAATTATTACAATGAAGTTTTGAAAAGGAAGGAGAACTATGATGTTTAAATTAAAGAAAAAAGAAATGGAAAAGTTTATTGCTCCTAAAGGAGTACAAGATATTATTCCTGTTATAAGAATATGGGAAGATGGTATTTTTTTAGTAGGGAAAAATAAGTATTCTAAAACATTTCAATTTACAGATATTAATTATGCAGTAGCAAGTAGAAGTGATAAGGAAGGAATGTTTCTAGATTATAGTGAATTATTAAATTCACTTGATACTGGAGCTACAACAAAAATAACAATTTACAATAGAAGATTAAATAAAGTTGATTTTGAAAACAATATATTAATTCCTATGAATGGAGATAATTTAGATGAGTATAGAAAAGAATATAATAATTATCTTTTAAATCAGGCAGTTGGAATTAATGGTATTATACAAGAAAAATATTTAACAGTTACTATTTCTAAAAAAACTTTAGAAGAAGCTAGAAACTACTTTAATAGAATTTACTCCGACTTGTTTTCTCATTTTTCTAAACTAGGTTCTAAATGTATTGAATTAAATGCTGATGATAGATTAAGGATAGCTCATGATTTTTATAGGGTAGGAGATGAAAATAATTATCATTTTGATATTCTTTGTAATATGAAAAAAGGACATAGTTTTGCAGATTACATTTGTCCTGATATTTATGAAAATAATAAGGATTATTTTAAAGTAGGAGAGAAGTTTGGAAGAGTTTTATATTTAAAAGAGTATGCTAATTATATTAAAGATTCTTTTGTTACAGAGTTAACTGATTTAAGTAGAAATATTATGTTAAGTATTGATGTTATACCAATTCCAATGGATGAGGCAGTTCGTGAAGTTGAAAATAGAAGGTTAGGAGTAGAAACAAACATTACAAATTGGCAAAGAAGGCAGAATGCAAATAATAATTTTAGTGCTATAGTCCCTTATGATTTAGAGCAACAAAGAAAAGAGAGTAAAGAATTTTTAGATGATTTAACATTAAGAGATCAGAGAATGTTTTTGTCAGTTTTAACAATGGTTCATTTAGCAGATACCAAAGAGCAATTAGATAGTGATACAGATAGTATATTATCAATTGTTAGGAAGCATCTTTGTCAATTTGCATGTCTTAAATATCAACAATTAGATGCTTTGAAAACAGTGATGCCGTATGGAGTTAATTATATTCATGCTTTAAGAACTTTAACTACAGAATCTTTAGCAGCTTTTATTCCTTTTAGAGTTCAAGAAGTAAATCATGAAAATGGAATTTATTATGGATTAAATGTAATTAGTAAAAATATGATTATTGCTGATCGAAAACAGTTATTGAATGGAAATTCTTTTATTTTAGGAGTAAGTGGTTCGGGAAAATCTTTTATAGCTAAAAATGAAGCAGTTTCTATTATGCTAAAGGATAAAAATGCTGATGTAATAATTATTGATCCAGAAAGGGAATATTCTTCTTTGGTAAAGGCTTTAGGAGGAGAAGTAATTACTATTTCTGCAACGAGTGATAATCATATAAATGCTATGGATATGAATAGTGAATATGGAGATGGAGCAAATCCTGTAATATTAAAATCCGAATTTTTATTGTCGCTATGTGAGCAATTGATTGGAAAAAATAATTTGGGAGCAAAACAAAAATCAATTATTGATAGATGTACAGCAAGTACTTATCGGCATTATCAACAAGGAAATTATAAAGGTATTCCACCGACACTTCAAGATTTTAGAGAAGAACTTTTAAAACAAGTAGAACCAGAAGCAAAGGATATTGCTCTTGCTTTAGAATTATTTACAAATGGTAGTTTAAATACTTTTGCTAAAAATACAAATGTTGATACAAATAGTAGATTAGTTTGCTACGATATTTTAGATTTAGGTAAACAGTTATTACCGATTGGAATGCTAGTAGTGTTGGATAGTATTTTGAATAGAATTACTAAGAATCGCTATGCAGGGAAAAATACTTATATATTTATTGATGAAATATATTTATTGTTTAATTATGAATATTCTGCAAACTTTTTATTTACTTTATGGAAAAGAGTAAGAAAATATGGGGCTTATTGTACTGGAATAACACAGAATGTTGAAGATTTGTTGCAAAGTCATACTGCAAGAACAATGCTTTCAAATAGTGAATTTATTGTAATGTTGAATCAAGCAAGTATTGATCGAGATGAGTTAGCAAAATTATTAAATATTTCTGACTTACAAATGAATTATATTACTAATGTTAAAGAGGGGAATGGTCTTATTAAAATTGGTAGTATTTTAGTTCCTTTTATGAGTAATTTTCCTAAAAATACAAAGTTATATCAGTTGATGACGACAAAACCTAATGAAAATGGTGTAAATTAGTATTTTATTTATGTATTATTAATTAATTTATGTTAAAATGTAGTAGAGCCTAAAGGTAGTAGAATGGGGTGAAATTAATGAAAAAATCTGAAATTATTGCATTAATTGCTGAGAATACTGAATTAAGTAAAGCAGATGTTGAAAGAGTTTATAATGCAACTTTTGATTTGTTTAAGGATGAATTAGCAAAAGGTAATAAAATTTCAGTTTCAGGATTTGGTACTTTTGATATTTCTGAAAGAGCAGAAAGAGAAGGTAGAAATCCTCAAACTGGTGAAACAATTAAGATTGCTGCTAGTAAATCAGTAAAATTTAAAGCTGGTAAAGAATTAAAAGAAAAAGTTAATGGTTAATATTTGGAAAACATAATTCAAACGAGATTTTTATATATTTTAAGCAATGTATTTAAATCTTTTTTTTTTTGTGGGGTGATTGACATAAAGATAAAGGTAAAAAATATTTCTAAAAACGGAATAAAATTACTAAAAAAAGAAATTATTTTAGCTGATAAGTTAAAAGATAATGTAGTTGATATAAAAAATAAAAGTAATGAATTAGTAGCCAAAGATGATTGTAATATTACTGAGTACGCTAATAATAAAGTTAATGAATTTACAAAATTATCTACGGAAAAAAACTTAAAAAAAATTAATGGAATTGGGCGTAAATCATTTAGAAACACAAAGAAAAATTTCATAAAATTAAAGAATAAAATATCAAAAAATAAAAGTAATAAGAGAAATAAAACTAATATAAAAATAAAATCCTCAAATAACAACTTAAATAATGTTCAAACTATGAATAAAATAGTAAAAAGAGATTCACAAAATCAGTCATTAAATTTTTTAAAAAGAAAATTAAGAAATTCAATAGTAATTGTAAAAAAATCAGTAAGAGCAGCATTTATTACTATTAAAAATACAATAACAGGCATGAAGGCAGTAGTAGAGTTATTGATAGCTGGTGGTTGGGTTATAGTAATTATTATAATTATAGTATGTATTGTTGGAATATTGTGTACTTCTAGTTTTGGTATCCTTTTTTCCAATGAGCAAGATGATGATAGTTTGAAAATATCTGCTATTATAGTAGAAATTAATAATGATTTAAGCAGTAAAGTGGAAGAAATAAAAAGAAATAATATTTATGATAATTGTAATATTAATACTAGTATTTCTAATTGGAAAGAAATATTAGCTTTTTATAGTGTTTATGCAATTAGCAATAACAAAGATTCTATTACTTTTGATAGAGATAAAGTAAGTGATATTAAAAGAATTTTTTGGGAATTTAATACTATAAATTATAGATTAGATTTAAATAAAGTTTTATATATAGATATTAATAGTAAAAGTTTAGAGAAAATGATGAATAATTATAATTTTTCTTTAGACCAAAAGGAGGAAGTTAATAATTTATTAAATAGTGAACTTGATTCAATGTGGAATGGAATTATATATAATAGCACAAATAATAATAAATGGATATTTCCTGTAAGTGATTTTTATGTTATTACAACTTATTATAGTCAAGAGCATCAGGCTTTAGATATAGCGTCATCATATAATACTAATATTCATTCAATCGCGGATGGAACAGTTATTTTAGTAAAAAATGGGTGCGTTGCTGGTAATTTATCTTGTAATGGTAAAGCAGGTAATTATATAACAATTAAACATGACGGAGGATATTATTCTCAATATATGCATTTAAATAAAATAATGGTAAATGTAGGGGATAAGGTTAGTGCAGGAGATGTGATTGGAACTATGGGAAATACTGGAAATGTTATTCCAATTCCTCCTAATTCATCTTCAAAATTAGGAACGCATTTGCATTTTGTACTATATGATGGGCAAAGAAAAAATTTAAAAATAAATCCAACTATCTTTTTTAATTTGTAATAATAAAATTAAAAAAATATTGTACTAACTGGAAAAAATGTTATATAATGTAAATTGTAGGAGAGGTGTGTTAAAAAATGAATAAAAAAATATTTCGATTGTTTGTAGTATTATTGGGATTTTTATTTCCAAATTTTGTTTTTGCAGCAGAAGATTCCTCGGCGTTTTTACAAATATATTATGATGAGGGAATGAGTTCTGGAGTTTACAAATCTGAATCTGATGTTCCTGAAGGATTGCATTCGTGCATTGAAAATTACAAAGGTTTTAGTTATGATGGGGATAAAACGGTTACATTCAACAATGTGAAAAATCCTTATGTTGTTGCTTTAAAGTCCGTGAATATAAAAATTGCGGGAAATAATAATATTAGTATGTTTGGAAATCGTGCTAGTAATGAAGAATTAGCTAAGATTTCTGTAACTGGAGATGGAGTATTAACAATTAAAAAGGCTGTAGCATTAGGAGAAAGCACTAAAGAATATACAAATAATGATTTATTAGAATATGCTAAACAATTTGTTTCAACTGATTTACCAACTTATATTAATTGTGAGGGTGATTTAGTGATTGGTGGAAAAAAACCAATTTGTGAAATCAATAAAGATTTTGTAGGAATATCAAGTGATAAAGATTTAACTGATTATTCATTGGAAGTTATCGATAATAAAGATAAAATTTCTAATGAAAAAATGGACTTAATTAATACAAATATTGGTGGTAAATTACTATATTCGTATGATGTTAATTTGTTGAATGGAGACAACACTAAAGTTACTAGTGGTAATTTTAAAATTAAATTTCCAATTAATGATGAGTTAAAAAAGTATAGTGAATTTAAGGCTGTTTATTTGGATTCTAATTATGATGTAAAGGAAACTTTCGAAGTAGAGAAAGTTAATGATTATTTAGTTTTTAGTACTAATCATTTAAGTAATTATGCTCTTGTTGGATTACAAACAATGGGAGATATAAATAATGATGGAAAAATTGATTTAAAAGATGTTATTAAATTATTAAAAGTATATTTAAAAGTAGAGGAAGCTCCATCAAATATTATCGAAGTTGGAGATATGAATAATAATGGTAAAATTGATATGAATGATATTATTAAATTACTAAAAACTTATTTAAATTCCTAGAAAGTAGTGTTTTTATTAATTACTACTTTTTTTGTTTAAACTTTATAAATTTATTATTATATATTTATTGAAATTAACCATTAAATAGGTGTAGAAGATATTTTTGTAAGAAAAGGAGAAGAAAATGAGAAAAAAATTATTAGTATTTATTTTAATGCTATTTCCGATTATGGTGGATGCAAAGGTTGTAAATCAATATACTTATACAAAAAATGAATCACTTTATTGGACAGGGTTAGATACTGTTGGTTTAGGGTACAACTCTGAAAATGTTTATCCCATATATGATTATGTGGATGAAAATGGATATTTTCATAATGTTTATCAAACTAGGGATTTAAATTATTTATATTGGAGTAGTTATGATAAAAGTATGAAAATGACCAATACCATTAAAATTCCAATGTATTTTAATAAGGATAATTTAGATACTATAGGTGAAATATTTTATCATCCTTTTGCTCAAGCGATATATAAAGATGGTTATTTGTATGTTGCTTATACATTTCCTGCTACAAATAAAAGTCTAGGAAGTGTTTATACTCAAAAGGTATTAGCTATTGTGAAATATGATACAGATGGAAATGTTATTGTCTCAAAAGATTATACTGGAGAAGTATTGAATGCTTCAAATTATCAGAGTGGTGGTTCGCAGATTATTGCTTATGGGACATCATCTGTTAGTATGACTTTGAATAATGATGAATTAACTTTGTTCTTTGGTAGGAACATGTATAATAGTCATGAATCTAGTTTGTTTGCCGTTTTCGACAAAGATACATTGACACATAAAAGTGTTTTTTATAAAGATTATTCGATGGAATTAGGTGGTAAGTATTACAAACTTGCTCAATTATCCATTTCTCATTCCTTGGGGCAAAGGATAATTACAACTTCTGATAATGAGTATTTAGCGGTAGAATTGGGAGATGCCTATCCAAGAGGAGTTGTGTTAACGAAAACAGCTTTAACTTATGATTCGGAGTATGATTTAAATTATTACGAACCTAGACAATTATTAATGTCTTCATTTAGTGAATCTGCTAAAGGAAGTAATGGAAACAATATTATAAATTATGAGTTAGGAAATATTATTGAACTGGATGATGGATATTTATTAGTTGGAGCTACTACTAAGAATTTAACTTTAAATTGGTCGAGTTATATGAATAATCCTTATAATCTATATGTACAAAAATATAAAAAAGATATTCATAGTTGTAAAAATGCTGAAGGTTGTCAGTTGTTTAACGTTGATTCTATAAGTGCTACTGGTGATAAACCAACGGATACTTCTAGTGGTGATATTTATTTGACTGGAAAAGAAATTAATTATGGAATGAACTTTTTAACAGATTTTAATAATAGTTCTATTATGATGCTTAGAGCAGTAAAGTTAAACAATAATAATGTGGCAATATTTTTTGAAGAAAGGGCAGTAACAACTTCAAATGATAAATTAACTGTTGATACGAGTAAAAAAAGTAGTGCTTATTACATGGTAATAGATCATGATGCTAATATAATTGTACCTAAAACAAAATTAGATAATGTAACTTTAAGTGGTGAAGAGCATTATGTGTATCATGATGGTTATGTTTATTTTAGTTCTATTTATGATAAAACGATAACAGTAAATAAGATAGATGTTTTGAATCAAATAGAAAGTATTAATTTGGATAAAAGTGAAGTGTCTATAGATTATAATCATTCTATTAAAATAAATGCTACATTAAATCCAAGTGATACTTTTATGGATAAAACGATAAAATGGACATCAAGTAATCCTTTGGTTGCTGACGTTGATCAATCAGGCACGATAACGGCAAAGTACCCTGGTAGTGCAGTTATTACAGCAACAACTTCAAATGATAAAAAGGCTACAGTTAAGGTAAATGTAACGGGTGATTATCCTGTAGTGAAAGGCGATATTAATGGGGATAATAAGATAACTCTTTCAGATGTATTATTATTGATAAAGATTTATTTTGGAAAGATAACACCAACAAATGTTCAGGTAATAGCAGGAGATTTTAATGGTAATAGTAAAATAGATTTGAGTGATATTTCGTCTGAAATAAAATTGTATTTTAATAAAAATTAACAAGGAATGTTATTAATTTTTTATTGATTAAGTTGCTAATATATTATTAATCATAGTGTAAAAAATAACTGACATATTTATTGAAGATGGAGATTTTATATGATATAATATCATTGGAGGAGGATGTGAATTGAAAAGGATACAAAAGAGCCAAAAAATGAAGGCTCAAAGAAAGGTTAAAAAGGGGGTTTTGGGCCTTGGAATATTTCTTTCTTGTTTTTTAGCGGCTATTGTTTATGTTTGTGCAGCGGATGTTCCTACATTTACATTAAAGACTGACAATACCAAATTAGAACGTGGTCAAGAATTTACTATTTCTGTCGAGACAAGTAATATGCCAGATTCTACTGAATTAGCGGACATAATAACTTATGATACAGATGCTTTTGAATTATCTGATTATGATGATACTACTGCTAATTTAACTAAAAAAGATGTTACTAAGTTAATTGTTCCTTCGGAAGAAGATGGAATGGTTGCATTCATTATGGGAGTAAATGATGATGCGTTAGAAGCAGGAAAAAGAATTAATTACAATGGCATTTTACATACAGTAACATTTACAGTAAAAGATTCAGCAAAAGGTGGAAAATATGAATTTCAACTTAATTCTTCATTAAATAATGTAGACACTGAAATTGATACTAAATCCCAAAATTTAAGTGTTGATGTTGTAATACCAGTTGATCAAACAAGTGTTAGTTTAGCAAAAGATACATTTGAATTGAATAAAGGTGAAACTGCTCAAATCAATGTAAATTATGCTCCAGCTGATACGACTGATTCCAAAGAATTTACATATTCGGGTTATAATGATAAGATTATTTCTGTTTCTAGTGATGGAAAAATTACTGCTCTTAGTGCAGGTACAACTACTATAACTGTAAATGCTTTTGGAAAAGATTATACAGCAAATGTAACAGTAACTAATCATATTAAAAGTGTTTCATTAGATGAGTCAACATTAGAATTGGCAAAGGGAAATAGTAAGACATTGGTTGCTACTATTAATCCATCAGATACAAGTGATTCAAAAACAATTACTTGGACAAGCTCAGATAAGAATGTTGCTACAGTTGATGAAAATGGTAAGATTAATGCTGTTGGAGTTGGAACTGCTAATATAAAAGCAACAACAGTAAATGGTATGGAAGCTATTTGTAAGGTAACCGTTATTGTTCCATTAACTAATGCAACTCTTAGTAGTAGTAATTTGACTGTAGAAAAAGGTGAAAGTAGAAAATTAAGTGTTACTTTAGAGCCTAAAGATACAACGGTTAATGACATTCAATGGACAAGTTCAGATGAGTCTATTGCAGCAGTTGATGAAAACGGTAATGTTACTGGAATTAGTAATGGAACTGCAAAAATCACTGCAAAAGTTGGTAATTTCACTTTAGAGTGCAATGTTACTGTAGTAATTTCATTGAAGGATATTACTTTAAGTGATACAGATATTAAATTATTACCAACTCAGAAGAAGAAAATTGATGTTGTTTACAATCCTACTGATACTACTGATAATAAAACAATTACATGGGATAGTAATAATAAAAATATAGCAACCGTTTCTTCAGATGGAACTATAACTGCTGTTGCTAGTGGTACAACTACAATCACAGCAAAAATTGGTAATATTACTAAAAATGTTAATGTTAAAGTTTTAGTTCCAATTGATAATGTAATTATTCAACCAAGTTCAGATATTACATTAGATAAAGGAAAAAGTACAACTTTATCTGTAAGTTTTTATCCAGATAATGCTGAAGAGGACAAGACTGTTATTTGGTCAAGTGATAAAGAATCAGTAGCAACAGTTGATAAAAATGGAAAGGTTACTGCTATTAGTGGTGGTAAAGCTGTTATTACAGGTAAAATTGGTAGTCATGTAGTGACTGCAAATATAACAGTTGAAGTACCTGTTAATAAAGTGGAATTAAATAAGAAAACATTAAATCTTGAAAAAGGTTCCAATGAAAAATTAATTGCAACTATTGATCCTACTGATGCAACTAGAAAAGACATTGTATGGTCAAGTAATGCTAATGAAGTGGCTTCAGTGTCTTCGGATGGAGTTGTAACTGCTAAAAAGAACGGAATTGCAATAATTACTGCAACTGTTGATGGAAAGAGTGTGGATTGTACAGTAAATGTTAGTACTTCTGTTCAATCAGTATCATTAAACAAAACTACAGTTACATTGGAAAATGGTAAAACTACTGAATTAGTTGCAACAGTAAATCCAGTAGATGCTACTTATGATAAAATTGAATGGACAAGTTCAGATAAGTCTATTGCAACAGTTGTAGATGGAGTTGTAACTGCTAAGAAAAATGGTAAAGCAACTATTACAGCAACTGTTGGAGGAAAAAGTGCTTCTGCTACTGTACAAGTTATAACTTTGATTGATAAATTTGAAATATCTAAAAGTTCAATATCAATTGTTAAAGGGAAAACTTATCAATTAGAAATAACTATTTCTCCAAGTGATACAACAGAAAGTAAAGTTGTTACTTGGGAAAGTGCTAATAAGAATATTGCAACAGTTGATAAAAATGGAGTAGTAACAGGAGTTAGTAAAGGTACTACTAAAATTACTGGTAAATTAGAAAATGGTAAAACTGTTACTTGTGATGTAGAGGTAACGATAATTCCTGTTGATTCTATTTCTTTTGAAAATAGAGTTGTTGATGCATTAAAGGGGAAAAAATTAACTTTAAAATTAAATATTAATCCAGTAGATGCTACAGAGATAGAAGATATTTCTTATACTAGTGATGATGAAGAAATTGCAACAGTTGATAAAAATGGAGTAGTAACACCTTTAAAGAAAGGTGAAGTTACAATTACAGCAAAGATGGGTAATTATACTGCTACGACAAAAATTGTTGTTGATGAAATTCCACTAGAAAGTATTGCATTAATTAGCACTTCCAAAAATCTTAATGTTGGAGAAAAATTAAAATTAAACGTAGTACTTAATCCTGAAGGTGCAACAGATGAAGTAACATTTTCTTATCAATCTAGCAACGAAAAAATTGCAACGGTTGATGAAAATGGTAACGTGACAGGTGTTAGTGCTGGTCAAGTAACCATTACAGTTAAAGCATCAAATGGTATGGAAAGTACTATAACTTTAAACATTATTGATAAATCAAACGGAAAAGTAAGTAGTCCTAAAACTGGTGTAGTGCCAATTTCTATCTTTGGTGGTATAGCTTCAGTTTTAATCTTTGGAATAGCTTTTGTTTTAAAGAAAAAAATTGATTTAAAGTAGTAGAAATGAAGGGAACTATTATTTAGTTCCTTTTATTTCTAGATTATGTGTACTTAATTATAACTTTATAATTGGTGGAGTTTTTAAAAGGAGTGAATATGGGGATTAAAGATAATTTTAAAAGGGTTTTGTTAATTATTTTATGTTTATTTACTTTAGATAGGAAAGTAATGGCTGAGTCGTATCAAGAGGTAATTGATGATATTATCAAGGATAACAAAATAGTAGTTAATAGCGTTATTCCAAAATCTTATAGTGAGGCATATACTTTTCTTAAGTATAGTATTCAATCAAACAATAAATTTAAGCAATCAAATTATTCAATTAGTGGTCTTAGTTTTAACCCTGATCAAATTAATTCTCAATTTGAAGGAGTTTATAGTTTATCTATCTGTGAAAATAGTGTGTCTAATGGTATTATAACGTGTGAAAAAGAGCATAAGTATGAAGTTAATGTAGTTTTTGATGATTCTAAAATAGATAAGTCAATTTTAAGTAAGATAAATACTTATGATGCTGAAATTCCAAAGGGAAAGCAATATAATGTATGGAATGGTAATCCGTATGAAAATGTAGTATTTATAGATGATATGGAGTTATTAAATTATATTTCTAAGATTAATAGTGAATATAATGACTTGATGGATTTAGATAATATTTTTAACATTTTGCGTTTTAATTCAGAATATAAAAAGCTTACTAAGAATGTAAATTTTGCTGATTCTGGTAATGCTGCTGGCAATGGTTATGGCATTTTTTCTTCAATTGGAAGTAATGTTATTTATGAAATTGATGGTTATATATATGGAATTTCTTCATTCCAAATTAGAGAATTTATTCTTAATGCAATATATGTAGATGAAAAGGTCGATATAACTAATAAAGATCAAGTGTTAAGTGCAGTTCAAGCAAGATTGAATGATAATTTTTCAAATGATAATTTTAATGTTTCTATTGGTGATAATACAAATTTGGAATCTTTGATAGATGAGATACAAGAAGAATATTTATCTCCGTATGGAATGCCGTTAGATGAATCTAAAATTTCAAATCAAATTGTAAATATTAGTTTTGGAGGATATGCTTATCCATTTTTAGTTATTCAAGATTCTTCTAAAGTTAAAAATCTTACTTTAGGTAATGTTGTAACTACTGACTTTTTAACTAATGCTTCTATTGAATATAATTCTAAATTAATACCTGCAGATTCTCAAATAAAATTAGTTCAAAATAATAATAATAGTAAAATTTTAAAAAAATTGAGATTAGCTAATGGAGACACCTTTAATATAAATTTGTTTTCTAATACTGTTAATGATTATTTTCAATCAACTTCTAAAGATAATTTTAAAATTTCAATTCCAATCAGTGATAATTTAAAAAATAAAGATTTATTGGCTTATAGTATTGATGATGATGGAAATGTTGAAGAATATAATATTACAATAAACGATAATTATGCAATTTTTGAAAGTGATCATCTTGGGGAATATACAATTGGCTACCTTTCTAAAAGTGATGATACTAATCTAATTGGAGATATGAATAATAATGGTAAACTTGATTTAAATGATGTTATTATTTTATTGAAAAAAGTATTAGGAATAATTTAATTTAAGTTAAAATCTTTTTCAAGAAATTGAAGAAGATTTTTTGCATTACTAAGTACTTAAAGTGAAACCTGTTTTTAAATAATTTACATCTTAATATATACATGTTATAATGAAAACGTAGAGAATGTTAGGAGGTAGAGATGAGAAAAAATGTTTTTTTGATACAAATTTTTCTTATTATACTATTATTTGTATTTTGTAATAATGTTTATGCAGAAGAGAAAACTGTTTTTTCAATGAATACTGTTACTTCATCATCTGGGGAAGATGTAACACTTAAGTTGAGAATGGATAATAATCCAAAATTTGGATTGCTTTTTGTAAAAATATTGTATGATACAAATAAGTTAGAATATGTTGATTCAGAAGTAGTTGGATTAAAGAAAGCTTTGATAAAAGGTGTTGATCAAAATAAACAGAAAAATGTTGTATTGTATGCTTTAACAATTGATTCTAATAAATTGTTAGATGATACTGGGGATATTTTAAAACTTAAATTAAAGATTAAAAATGATTGTAAAGAAGACACAGAAGTAAAGATAGATGTTACGGATTATGGTGTTGATGAAAATACTTCACTAGATTATGAAGTAAAAAATGGCATGGTGAAAGTAAAAAAGAATATAAAAAGTATAGATATCAGTAAAAATAATGATTTTTCTATTGCAGAAGAAGTGAAAGAGAAAAACTTAAAAAATATTACTTGGACAAGTAGTGATGAGAAAATTGCTACAGTTGATAAAAATGGAAATGTTCATTTTAAGAAAGATGGAAATGTAACAATAACAGCGCGTGATGGAAATAAGGTTGTTTTATCAAAAGAATATTATGGTAATGAAAAGATAAAAAAACAGTTATCTATCTCGAAAAAAGTATTATTTATTGCAGCAGGAATATTGCTTGTATTTGTAATTTTATTAATCAGTTTGTTTATACGAAAAAAGAGGAAAAATATAAAGTGAAAAAGAAACAAATATTGTTGAATTTATTGCTAGTGTTATTAATTTTCTTGCTTGGAATATGCATTTATAATATTTTTAAATTGTATAGAGATAATAACAGTACTTCAAAAATTATTAGAAATATCGAAAATAAAGTTGTTATTCCAAAAATTGATCCTAGTGATGCTAGTATAATTCAACAAGAAGATAAGTTAGAACTAGAAAATGACTTTTCTAAATTAAGTAAAATAAATTCAGATACAGTTGCGTGGATAACGATAGAAAAAACGAATATTAATTATCCAATTGTTCAAACGACTACTAATAGTTATTATTTGAATCATTCTTTTGATAAATCTTTAAATGTCAATGGTTGGATTTTCTTAAATACATTAAATGCTGGCGATTTTAGTGATAAAAATACAATAGTTTTTGGACATAATACGAATGGAAGTACTATGTTTAGTCAGTTAAAGGGAATTTATAATGGTAAGTATGGAAATGAAATAAAAATTTATATTTATTTAAGAGATATTGTTTATAGGTATGATACTTTTTCAGTATTTTTAACAGATGAAAATGATGAAAATCCACTGGATAAATTTATAGATTATGAAAAGATATTAGAATATCAAAAACAAAGTAAGGTTAAATTTAATGTTAGTGTCAATGAAAATGAAGATATATTAACGTTGTCTACTTGTTATAATACAACAAATCAGAAAGTTATATTAATGGCAAAGAGACTAAATTAATGAAAAATATTATAAGTGAAATTTTACGGAGGAAGAAATGAAAAAACGAATTATTGTACTATTTTCTTTATTATTATTTTTAGCAATTCCAAAGGTTTATGCCTTATCTACTGATGAGTTGTTAATTGTAAATGGTAATGTAATTAAAAAAAATCATACAATAGAAGATGTAAAAAAAATGTTTGGTGATCCAATTGTTACTACAAAGTCTGCGTTTGGAGGAGAAGCATATTCTTTTAGTAGTTATGGGGATAATACTTATTATTTGTATATTGAAACAAATGCGGATGGTGTTATTAAATCTTATGGTGCTTTGTATGGTAATTTTGAATCAAAGAATCGTAAGTATGGGGATAGTTGGTCAGATAATGGTTATGGTATGGGAGGAGATCAAATAACTGATAATAGTGATAAAGTTTTTGGAAGTCTAGATTATAATACTACTCGTACAGAATATAATGATTATTGGAAAAAGTTAGTAGAGAATAATCGCTATCTTTATGATATGCAAAAACATACAATTGAGGCTAAAAGAATTTATAATTTAGTACAAAATTATGAATTTACGCAAACTTATGTCAGTGAAGATTTATTTGATATTGCATGGCAGTTATACACGAATAATTCTTCTTTGTATGATTATGCTAAAATTTCTAATAATCAGAAAAAAATTAGTTTGATTAATAGTAGATCTGTTAACTACAATAATTTTTCTTTGCCTAATCCATTAAGATTATTTTCAACTGCCAAAAATTATTTCAAGGGCAGTGGTTATAAATATTTATTTTATGGAGTTTACCCTAATGATAATGGAACTTGGGCTTCAGAAACCTTATTTATTGATCCAACTTTTTTAGATAAAAAGGTCGAAGTACCTTTAACTAATGAAGAAAAAATAAAGTTTGCAAATGTTAAGAATCAGTATTCTATTTATAAAACGCATGCTTCAAAAATTGAAAATCCAATAGAAGAAAAATGGGATTATTCTACTTTGCCTTTAAAAGAAGGAAAATACTCAGAAGATTACTTACAATTAGTTACTGAATATTTAAATATTGCTAGAATAGGGATTGGGTTGAATCAATTAAAGTTAAATTTGGATATGTCTGATGCTGCTCAGAAAAAAGCTGCTTTAGTTATGTACAATAATATCAATAATTTAGGGAGTGGTCATTTTCCTGAAAAACCTAGTGGAGTTACGGATGAATATTATAAAAAAGCACAATCTTATATGAATGAAAATTTATACAGTGGTGATCCACAGACAAGTATCATTAATGCTTTGAATGATGCTTATGGTGATCCTGTAACATGTGGGCATCGATATAATTTACTTAATCCATATTATTTAGAGTGGGGGGTTGGCTCTGTAGGATCAGGTATTTCTATGGGATGGCAAGGAGCACATAAGTTTTCAGGAATGGGTTCATCTAATGTAGATTTAGTTGCATGGCCTAGTAATGGCATTTTTCCAATCGATTTTGCTTATAATGGTATTGGAAATTGGACAGCTTATTTCTTTAATGGTTATCGGTCTACAAGTGATACTTATGTGGTGATTAAGAGGCTGAACGATAATAGTGAATATATTATTAATAAAGATAATTTATCTTCTACAAAAGTATTAAGTTTGAATGGTAGTTTAGTAACGTTTAGGGATGATGCTATAACTTATACTGATGGGGACGTTTTTGAAATTAATATTTATAATTTGAATGATGGTTCTGGAAATTTAGTAAATTATGCTTATCGGAGTGTTTTTTACAATTTTCCTAATGTTGATAATATTGTTGAGGCAACAGATATTTCTCTAAGTCAGGATAATGTTACAATCAAAAAGGGAGAATTAGTTCGTGTAATTGCTAAAGTATTACCAGAAGATTCTAATAATAAGTTAATGAATTTTAAAATCAAAAATTCATCAATTGCAACTGTTAGGCAAGATGGAACTATTGTTGGTGTTAAACCTGGAAAAACATCAGTTACTGTTGAGAGTGGAAATGTTTCTAGAGTAATTAATGTTAATGTTAGTGATGAAAATGGAAATGTTCCAGATTATTTGATGGGTGACATGAATCAAAACGGGAAAATAGATTTGAAGGATATTATTATTTTAATTAAAATATATATTGGTTCAAAGCAACAAAGTGATTTAGATCTTACTATTGGGGATATGAATCAAAATGGTAAAATAGACTTATCTGATATTATATTGACCCTTAAATTATATGTAAATCAAAAATAGAAAAATATTAATGATACTTTATTTCGTTTACTTTTTAGAAATTAAGTATCGAATTAGTCTTCAAAATAACTAATTAGATATAATTACATTTTTTTGAAAAAAATTAAACTAAACTACTCTTAGAAGGGTAGTTGCTAGTGAGTTGTATTTCTTACTGGGAACTACCTTTTCTTTTTGCTGATTTGAAGTATTAAAGTCAACTCACCCAATGTAGCTATCTCTTTATTGGAGATGGTTTTTTCTTATGTGCTTGGTAGTGGCGAGGGGCAGTTGTATTTTAGTTTTTAACTATAAAATAAAAGATAAAGAAGAGAGCAAAGTTACTGTAACTATTGTTTATAGTAATTTTGCCCTCTTTTTTATTTTTGATATTTATTTTTTTTGGATTAGAGGACCACCATCTCTTATCAATTTGAAAAATCGAATTGATAGGAGGATATGAAAATGGATTTACGTCCAAAAAGAAGAAAAAATAAAGATAATCCATATAAATTAAGTTGCATAAAAGATAAAAATTTATATTTTATTACTTTTAAAGATAGTAGAGGAATACTTCAAAATGTAAAAGTAACTTTAGAAGTATTTAATTTATTTAATGATTATGAACTTAAAGATATATCATTTATGAATGAATATGATAATCATATAGAACATATTAATCTTGAAGAGGAGCAGGTATATATGAGAATGTCTGATAAACCTAATGATTTATCTCAACAAGTACTAGAAAAAATTAGAGTTAAAGAACTAATGCTAGAGATAAAAAAATTGCCAGAAATTCAGAGAAGAAGGTTTGTTAAGTATTATTTTGAGAATAAAACTTATGATGAAATCGCTTTAGAGGAGCATTGTACTAAAATGGCAATAAAGTTTAGTGTGGATAAAGCATTTGAAAAAATTTCAAAAAAATTACAAAAATAGGCTATACTTTTGGCTTCTAACTTAGGAATAAGATGAGGAGGTATAAATACTTCCAAAGTCTTATTCTTTTTTTGAATGAGATAAAGTTCTTTGAAAATTTAATCATTATCATTAAATACATTCCTATTATAGTTGGAAACGACTAGCACATTAGTAAGTTCGCTTGCGACCAAAACTTGACTATAAATATAGAGTTGCTCTCTATAGTGCGATGATAAATAATAGGGACAATGATACTTCTGCTTAGCCACAATCTCAAATAATGGGAGCAGTTCTGTGCGAACCACAGGAAGGTGAGATACCTATGGAATTGATTAGCAATCAATCATTTAATGATAAATATATTTAACTTAATATGAAAGGATGGAGAAAATGAATGAATATATATAAAGTTATTGTAAGAAAAGTATTTAAAGCAGAAATGAATGTAAATGCAAAAAATGAACAAGAGGCTTTAAATAAAACTATTGATTTAATGAGTAGCTGTGATAAGAAAACTTTGGATTCGGATAAATTATTTGATTCTACACCAATACTTAATTATGAAGTGGAAAAATGTTTAGCTGAATTAGATAGTCTAATGGATGAATGTAATTAGAAAAAATTAATTGTCAATCATACAATTTGAGTATTTTTAAAATTGTTTTAAAAGAATAGCAGTGTTATTATGATTAAAATTTTATGAGGGAGGTAAAAAAATGGATGAGAAAAAAGTTTATACTGCAGTTGAAATTCAAAAAATGTTGAATTTGAGTAAAAGCAAATTATATATATTTCTTGATGAAGCATATAGGCGACAAGATCCATTTAAGGTATTAAAAATTGGTAAGTTATATAGAATCCAAAAAGATTCTTTTGATAAATGGATAAATGGTGAGGTGTAGAAATATTGGAAAAAAAGAGTGTAGCCTTTTTTGAGAGAGGTTCATGGTATCATAGATATAAATTAGTTTTGGACGATGGAACAGTAAAGTATTTAAAAAAAGGTGGCTTTAAGACAGAAAGTGAAGCAGTTGATTCATATAAAAAATACTTAGAAATATATGAGAATAAAATATCAAATTATAAAATTTTAGTAGAAAAAGATATTAGTTTTATTAGTTATTTGAAATACTGGTTTGAAAATATTTTTTCTTTAAGAATAGAAGATACAACCAAAAGTGTTGGCTCTTATATTATTTATAATTTGATTATTCCTAATATTGAATATGATATTAAAATTACCCAGATAACTTCGGATTATTTAGATGACATTATTGCCAGGTGTAATTCTATAACCTCTTGTGGAGGCTATTCTTCAAAATCTTATATTTATATGGCCTTAAAAGATGCTGTAATAAACGGATATATTAATAGTAATCCATGTTTGAAAGTCAAAACTTATAGAAGACCTAAGCCAAAGATAAATGTTTATAATAAAGAAGAAATTAAAAAGTTTTTAAAAGAAGCTTATAAAACTAATTGGTACTTAGAAATTTTATTGGGATTATTTTGTGGACTTAGAAAAGGTGAAATATTAGGATTAAAGTTTTCTGACTTTGATTTAGAAAATAATATTTTAAGTATTAATAGGCAGATTGGGATAGAATTGAATTTGGAGAAAGAGAGTTGTAAATCAATTACTAGAAAGCAAGTAGAAAAGCACTTAAAGACACCAAATAGCAAAAGAATTTTGAAGGTTTCTGATGTTATTATGAAAGAAGTTAGAAAAAGATATAAATATAATAATAATTTAAAAAAAGGCCAGAAAGAGTTTATTGATGAAGATTATGTTTCTTGCCAAAAAAATGGGAAACCCAAAAATATTTCTTCTATGAATACAGCTATTAATAAAATAGCTGATAGGGCAAATTTGAAAAGAATATCTGTTCATGGGTTAAGACATATGTTTGCAACGATACTTTTGGAACAAGGGGTATCCTTGCCTAAAATATCAGCTGTTATGGGACATTCTTCTGTTCATACTACGTTTGATTATTATTGTGATGTTATGGATGAAAATGATAAAATTATCGCCTTTATTAATGATACTTTTGCTGTAGAAGATGATGATAAGTGTTAAATTTAAAAGAGAGCGAATATAGAGATTATATAATATATTCTGTAACTAGGTTAAAGAAAAAATATGGTTTTAGGGTTAAATTAATATATGGTGATAATAATTTTGAAATACAACAATTTGGTGGCTTTAAAACAAAAAGAGAAGCTAATAGTTATAAAAATGTAATTACTGCTCAATTATATAATAGAACCTTTGTGATTATAAGAAAAGTTAGAGTGGAAGATTTTTTTAATTATTGGCTAGAAAATGTTGTTAAAAAAAATTTCACATATAATACATATTATTCTTATAAATTAACAGTAAAAAATCATATAGTACCTTTAATTGGAAATCATTTTATAAACAGTCTTAATCAAAGTCATATTCAAAAATTATATAATAGTTTATATGATAAATCTCCTTGTATAGCGAAGAATGGAAAATCTGTAATGAATTCTGCTTTTCAATTTGCACTTGATAAACAACTGATAAGTTGTAATATTGTTAAAAATGTTAATTTACCTAAGAAAAGTTTATATGATTACGATAAATTTGATTCTAAGTATATAAGAATAAATATTGAAAAAACATTGAATATAACACAGATAAATACTTTGATAAATGCAAGTAAGACTACTCCTATATATTTACATATTCTTTTTGCTGTTTTGATGGGATTAAGAAAAAGTGAAATCAACGGACTTAAGTTTTCTGATGTAGATTTTGTTCATAGAAAATTAAGTGTTCAAAGACAATTGGGAATTGATCCTAATAAATCTAAAGAAGAATGTCAAAAGAAAACTTACACTACTCAGGAGATTAAACTAAAGACTTTCTCTAGTAAAAGAGTTTTAGATATTCCGGATATGGTATTTGAAGCAATTTTAGAAGAAAGAAAAAGATATGATGCAAATAGAAGTAGAAGAAAAAATGATAAACATAATCCATTTAGAGATTTGAATTATATATGTTGTTCAACTTATGGAAAACCAAGAAGTTTAGGATATATTCAAAAATACTATAAAAGTCTATTAAAAGAAAATGGGTTACCTAATATTAGATTTCATGATTTGAGACATACATATAGTACAATTTTGTTAAAAAATAATTATGATGTAAAAGCAGTTTCAAAATTACTAGGACATGCTCACTCTATTATAACAGTTGATGTATATACGGATAAAAATGAACTTGCAATCGATTGTTTGGCTGAATTGGAACCATTTATTAATGATGTTGTTCCAAAGCAAAAAAATTCTGAAAATAATTACACGAATTTGCAAAAATTGATTAATTTAGATAATTTTCTTGAAGACTGAAAATTACAAATAGTTTATTTCTTGAACTGTTGTAATTATTAGTCTTTTTTGCTATAATTAATCTAGATGTTATTTTATTTTTTTTGCTGTTAGTTTGTGGCCGTTTAAGAATTTGATTCGTGTAATGAAAAAACTCTCTTAAAATTGTGGGAAAATTACACGAATTCTTACACGAATTCACTGGCTGATAGTGCGATTTTTGGAGGTGGCCACATGTTTAAATTGGTATCAAAATATCAGCCAAATGGGGATCAACCTGAGGCAATAAAAGAGTTAGTTAGTGGGATTAAAAATGGGCGTAAAGAGCAGGTTTTATTGGGTGCAACGGGTACTGGAAAGACATTTACAATTGCTAATGTTATCAATGAAGTTCAGAAACCAACTTTGGTTCTTGCTCATAACAAAACTTTGGCTGGTCAATTGTATTCTGAGTTGAAGGAATTGTTTCCAGATAATCGTGTTGAGTACTTTGTATCATATTATGATTATTATCAGCCAGAAGCTTATGTTCCTAGTACAGATACTTATATTGAAAAGGATAGTTCAATTAATGATGAAATTGATGAATTGAGGCATAGTGCAACTTCTGGATTATTGTCTAGACGTGATGTTATTGTCGTAGCGTCTGTTTCTTGTATTTATGGGATTGGTGAAGTAGAAGATTATAAAAATAAAATACTTACTTTGAATGTTGATGATGAGATAGAAAGAGAAGAAGTATTAAAAAGACTTGTTGATATGTTGTATGAAAGAAATGAAATGGATTTTAAGAGGGGAACGTTTCGTTCTAAGGGAGATGTTATTGAGATTATTCCTAGTTATGAAAGAAAAAATGGGATTCGTATTGAATTTTTTGGAGATACGATTGATCGAATTTCTTCTTTTGATGTAGTAACTGGTCAGGCTTTAAGTCATAAAAAGTCGATTTCTATTTTTCCGGCTTCTCACTTTGTTACTGATGAAGAGAAATTAAAGATTTCTATTGAAAGAATCCGTAAAGAATGTGATGAGAGATGTAAGTATTTTAAAGAACATGGTAAATTCATTGAAGAACAGAGAATTCGTGAGAGATGTAATTATGATATGGAAATGCTTGAAGAGACTGGTTTTTGTCATGGAATTGAAAATTATTCTAGACATATTGCTTTAAGGAAAGAGGGAGAGACGCCTACTTGTTTGATTGATTTTTTTCCTAAGGATTTTTTGATGGTAATTGATGAGTCACATGTTACGATTCCTCAGGTAAGGGGAATGTATAATGGAGATAGAGCAAGGAAGATGAATTTGGTTGAGTATGGATTTAGGTTACCTAGTGCGTTGGATAACCGTCCTTTAAAGTTTGATGAATTTGAGGAAAAAATTAATCAAGTAATCTATGTTTCTGCTACTCCAGGGGATTATGAAATGGAACATGTTAAAGGAGAAGTTGTGGAGCAAATTATTCGCCCAACAGGTCTTTTAGATCCGCTAATTGAGGTTAGGGGGACGAAAAATCAAATTGATAATTTGGTAGAAGAGATTGATAAACGTATTTCTCTTAATGAGAGAGTATTAATTACAACTTTGACGATTCGAATGGCTGAGGAGTTATCTAATTATCTTAAGAATATTGATATTAAGGTAGCTTATTTGCATAGTGAGATAAAGACTTTACAGCGAATGCAGATTATTCATGATTTACGTGTTGGAAAGTATGATGTTGTGGTTGGTATTAATTTGCTTCGTGAAGGGATTGATATTCCAGAAGTTAGTTTGATTGCCATTATGGATGCCGATAAGCAAGGCTTTCTTCGAAGTACAAGAAGTTTAATTCAGACGATTGGAAGATGTGCTAGAAATAGTCATGGGAAGGTTATTATGTATGCAGATACTATTAGTGATAGTATGCAAGAAGCCATTTCTGAAACGGCTAGAAGAAGAAAAATTCAGGAAGAATATAATACTTCTCATGGAATTGTTCCTAAGACAATTATGAAAGAAATTCGTGATGTTATTTCTAATGAAGAAGAAGTACATGTTGAAGAAAAGAAAATGACGAAAAAAGAAAAAGAGGAAATGATAGATAATTTGAATAGGGAAATGAGGCAAGCAGCTAAGGAACTTGATTTTGAGCGTGCTATGGAATTGAGAGATATTTTATTTGAGTTGCAAAGTGAATAATATTTTATAAAAAATAAAAAAATAAAAAAAGATAATGACAAGTTATCTTTTTTTTGTTATAATTGCTTTAATAATAGTAGATAATAGTAGTGGGTGGTATGTATGGTACAAAGAATGATTTTAAAAACACAAGATAAGTGTATTTATGAAATAGAAGAAAAAAATTTAAAATTTTATTTATTGATTCCTAATACAAAGAAAGTTTTTTTGACGATATGTTTGATGGAGAATCCGACAGATGTATCAATTCAAAAAATTATTCAAGAACCAAATAAGGTATTAGTTATACCTATGGTGGAAAGTAATATTTTATCTTCTGTTTCATTAAATCAAGAAGAGGCTTTTCATTATTTAGATCAATATATTTCGGGATTGATTAATTTGTCTCATCAAATTTTAGTTTATAATCATATTGAAGTAGAAAATGTTGTTTATTTTAATAGCGCATTGTTTCCTAATTTTGAGAAGTGGTTTATTCAAAAATATCAAGGTAGGGTTGCTAGTGTGAAGATTAATTATCAATCTAGTGAGAAGGTAAATCCTATTATTCAAGAACCAGATACGATTGATAATACAATGACTTTAGCTGCTTCTATTTCTCAGTCTCAGAGTGCCGATGTTCCTTTAGTTGATGAGGAGAAGACTCCTGAAGTTCAGGAGAATAGTCATGATTTTGGTTTTGTTTCTTATGTCTTATTAGGGGTAATCGTTGCAGTTGTATCATTAGTTTTTCTTTATTTAATTATTTAAAAAAGCTTATTGTTGAGATAAGCTTTTTATTTTATGTACATTGCAATTGTTGCAACAATTGATCCTACCATTAAAATTAACATGATGATAGCAAAAATTCTTGCGCCTAAATTATGGCTGTATGTATTTTTTTGTTTCTTTTTCTTAGGAGGATTCTTTTTTTCTTTTTTCTTTTTGCTCTCTTCTTTTTTCTTTTTATTTAGATCATATAATTCTTTTTTTGATGGTCCTTGTTTTTCTTCTACAACAATTTCTTCTTGTTTCTTTTTCTTTTTACTCATGTTTGTCACCTCTTTTAACATTATAACGGAAAATAGGTATAAATACAAGGGGAAGGTAATATATTTAAGTGGTGATAAGATGAAAAAAGGAACAGGGAAAAAAATACGATTAAGAGAGTTGATTTTACCCAATAAAAAATTAAATTATTTTGCTGGGATGATAATATTATTAGGAGTTTTATCGGGATCTATTTTTTTAATGTTATCTAGTGCGACAGATAAAAATAATGTGATTAAGCAAATAGAAGTATTTTTTACCAATATTAGTAGGGGAGGGGTAAATTGTGGACTAGCATTTAAGAATAGTATGATTATTAATTATTTATTTGTTTTTGTTATATGGATATTTGGACTTAGTATGATTGGTGTTTTTTTTAATATTTTTATTGCCTATTTAAAGGGATTTTTGGTGGGATTTTCTATTTCTTCACTTTTTTTAACTTATCAATTAAAAGGATTTTTGGGTGTGCTTTTTTATACTTTTCCTAGTCAAATTTTAAATATATTTGTTGTTTATCTTTTAACTATTTATAGTTTTATGTTTTCTTCTCATTTGTTTAAAATTGTATTATCTAAGAAAGGAAATAATCGAAGTATGTTAAAGAAGTATGGGGTTATTTTAATGTTTTGTATTATTTTGAGTTTTGTTTCTAGTGTTTTGGAAGTTTATGTTTTTCCTAAAGTATTAAAATTATTTATTTCAATTTATATTTCTTGATTATTTTCTCATACTAGTAGTAGGTGAGATTATGGATACAAAGAAAATAGAGAGAAATTCTTTTTTTTATCATTTATTTTTATTTTTTTCTTCTTTTACTAGGGGATTAGTAGAGGTTTTTTCTTTGGTTCTTTTATATAAGAAAGGATATTCAGTAGATGCTCTTTTTTTCTTTTTGTTTCTTTTATATTTTGTAGGTATTTTTGTTAATATTGGTAGTCTTTTATTACCTTATCGTTTAGTACTTATCTTTTCTACACTTTTATATGGGGGCAGTTTTTTTTATTTATCTGTGATGAAAAATACTTATTTATCTTTAATTCTTTTTAGTATTCTTTTATCGTGTAGTAATTATTCTTATCATTGTGTAAGGCATTATTTAGCTTGTTGTATGCTTGCTCGAAAGAATCTTCAAACGAATAGATTAGTTTTGATGATGTATTTAGGGGTAATCTTTTCTTCTTTAGTGGGAACTTTTTTTGTGAGTAAGTTACCAATTATTTATAGTGGAACTATTATTTTTATTCTTTCTTTAGTTTCTATTATTCCTGTTTTTTTAGGAAAAATACAAATAGAAGAAAGAAAAAGGGTTAAAATTCCTAGATTAAGTAAGAATAAAATCTTATTTAGTATTTTTGAACAATTTAAAGTGATTTTTTTGGAAATACAACCTTTATTTCTTTATCTTTATGTGAAAAAATCTATTTTTTATGTGGGAATATTTCATGTGGTGATTCATCTTTCTTCTTTATTAGTTGTTTATTTCTTTTCTAAGAAATTAAAAGAAAAGCATTTTTTATGGATTAGTTTTGGGATAGCTTTTGTCTTTTTTTTGAAACTGAATCTTAAAAATGAATTTATTTTGTTATTTGTTGCTTTGTTAGAGGGAATAGGAGTGAAGATGTATGAAGTATTTAGTTTAAATAATCTTTATGATTTTAAAAAATTAGATGTTCGATCTTATTTATTGATGGAAGAAGTTATCTTTTTTGGTACGAAATCTATTTTTATGGCAATTGTATGTTTATTTCATTTTTCTATTTATTGGGTTTTATTGATTTGTATTATTGGGGTTTTGGCTAGTGGATTTTTTTTGCAAGAAAAAAAGTATCTTTAAAGGATACTTATGAACGGGCTGCGCCATCTACTTGAAGAATTTCTCCTGTTGTGTAATTTGCCATATCACTTGCTAAATATAAGAATGCATTTGCAATATCGATTGGTTTGCCAATTTTTCCTAGAGGAATTGTTTTAATTAATGGTTCAATCACTTCTTTTGGTAAAGCAGATACCATATCGGTTTCTGTAATTCCTGGAGCAACAGCATTTACTCGAATGTTTAATGAGGCTAATTCTCTTGCTAAGGATTTTGTTAGTCCGTTGACAGCAAATTTGCTTGCTGGATACATACAACCACTTGGTTGTCCATAAATACTTACCATAGAACTTGTGTTTAAGATTACACCATTTCCTTGTTCTTTCATGTAAGGTACTGCTACTTTAGAACATAAGAATACAGATTTAATATTGATATTAATGATTTTATCTAATTCTTCTTCTGTATAACTTGTTAATGGAGTAGCAGAAGAAATTCCTGCATTATTGATTAAAATATCAATATGTCCAAATTTTTCGTATACTTTTTTGAAAGCTTCTGCTATTTCTTTTTCATTATTTAATGTAGGATGTAGTCCTATTACTTCATAATTACTATTTTCTTCTTTTAATTTATTTAGTGCATGATTAACGGTTTCTTCTCTTGAACCAAATAATGCTACTTTAGCTCCATTTTGTAAGAATAATCTTACTGTTTCAAAGCCAATTCCTCTAGTACCACCAGTAATGATGGCTACTTTGTTTTCTAACATATTTATCACCATACTTTCCTTAATCATTATAACTTATTTTTTGATTTAGGAAAATACTTTAGAAGTATTTTTTGGTAAGAAAAAGGGAAACTTGACAATTATTTTCTTATTGTTTAGAATATTCTTCAAGTTGAGGTGATTTATGTGGAAGATAAGAATGAATTTTTTAGTAATATTATTGCTCAAGAAAGATTTTTGCGGTTTAAAGAAACGCTGGAAAAAGAACAGTATGATTTTTCTTTAAAAAATAATTTAATTTTGAAATTTTTACTTGAGGCAAAAAAAGACTATGAAAGGAATTCTTTTATTTTTTATTACAATTATTTTGATGTTTTGGTATCTTATGATAGAATTATTAAAAATTTTTCAACATTAAAAAGTAAACTAGAATTAAATGATGCTCTAGATATTTCTATTTTATTTTCTTTTTTATTATGGAATGGGTATTTCTCTTCTGAGAAGAAACTTCATTATTGTAGTTCAAAAAATTTAAATAAAATTGGTTTTTTAGGTCTTGAGGTAATGGAAGGACAAGGTTGTTGTCTTCATTTTAGTGCTTTGTTAAAAGATTTTTTGCGTGCTTGTGGATATGATAGTGCAATTTTATTAAATCATTTGGAGAAAGTAGATTATACGCATATTTATTTTCCTAATATTCAAAGAAAAAAAGAAAATATTTCTAAGGATAAACCTTTTCTTTCAAAAACTTTTATAAAGTTATGTGTTTATGTCATGGGAGATCATGCTTTTAATTTGATTAATGATTCGGGTAATTTATCTATTTATGATGCAACAAATTTATTGTATGTTCCTATTTCTGATTGTACTGATGGTAGGATTGTGGGTAAGTTTGTACATGGAAAGTTGTATCCTAATTTTAGTTATATTTTTAATTTAGAGAAAGAAGCTATTCAAACATTAGATTTGTTTCATATTGGAGAAAGGGGCAGTTATTTTGATTGGATAGAATATGAGAGAAAAAGTGAAGAATTATTAAAGAGATTTGGGAATAATCAAGATTTACTTTTATCTTCTTATCAGGATTCTTGTGATGATATTTCTATTGTTTCTAATGGAGTAAAAAAATTTAAAAAGTTAGTTCGTTAGTATTTAGTAAAGAGATGCTTACTTGTCAAAGTGTCTTTTTTTTGGTATACTTATTAAGTCTTTGAACTTGTTAATATACAGAAAGGAGAGATTATTTTGAGTAAAATTAAGATATTTAGTTTAGGTGGATTAAATGAAATTGGAAAAAATATGTATGTTATAGAAATTGATAAAGATATTTTGGTTATTGATGCAGGATTAAAGTATGCTGATGATCAAATGCTTGGTATTGATTATGTTATTCCTAATATTGAATATTTAAAAGAAAATAAGAAGAGAATAAAGGGGATTTTTTTAACGCATGGTCATTTTGAGAATGATGGAGCTATTCAGGATATTGCTGAATCTTTAAGTGGAATTCCTATTTATGGATCTAAATTTACGATTGCTTTATTGAAAAAAGAGTTAGAGATGAAGAAGGTATCTACGAAGAATCTGGTGGAAATTCCTGCATATAAGACTTTGAATGTTGGGCATGTTAAGGTTTTTCCTGTTGGGTTATCTCATTCTATTCCTGATAATTTAGGGTATGCTATTTATACAAAAGATGGAGTAATTTTTTATGCTTCTGATTTTGTTTTTGATGCGATGATGAGAGGGCATTATCAAACAGATATGGGAAAACTTGCTTATATTGGGAAACAAGGTGTACTTTGTTTAATGGCAGAGTCTGTTTATGCGAATAAGGTTGGTCATACTTCTCCTAATCATCGTATTTCTAGTTTGATTCGTGAGACTTTGAGTAAAGCTGAAGGAAGAATTATTTTTAATGTATTAAGTTCACATTTGTATCGGATACAAGAATTGTTTAATGAAGTATCAAAGACAGATCGTAAGATTATTATTATGGGAAAGAAGTTACAAAGTATTGTTGAATATGCAACACAAAATAATTATTTATTTGTTGATTCTAAGTGTATTGGAGATTTATCAAATATCAATGATCCTGATGTTGTAATTATTAATTCTAATGATCGTGAAAGGCCATATTCTACTATTTATAAAATTGTTAATGGGTATGATAAATTTGTAAAATTAAAACCTAGGGATACAGTATTTTTAGCAACTCCTATTTATGAAGGAAGGGAAAAGACTTTTTACAAGTTATTAGATGATATTTCTAGATTAGATGTTGAAGTGGTGACTCTTTCTAAAGAGAATTTATCTCATCATGCTTCTTCTGAAGATTTAATGATGATGATGGATTTGATGAAACCAAAATATTATTTTCCTATAAAAGGGGAATATCGTCATCAAGTAGCTAATGCTAATTTAGCTATGCAAGTTGGTATTCCTGCTAATCATATTATCTTAAAAGAAAATGGTTTTGTTGCTAGTTTTGTGAATGGAAAGTTAAATGAAAATGATTTTTCTAAGATTCCATGTGGGGATATCTCTATTGATGGTGATTCTAGTGATGATATTGGAGAGGTTGTTTTAAGAGATAGAGAAATGTTATCGGATAATGGAATTATTGTTATTTCTGCTACTTTATCAAAGAAGACAAAGAAGATTATTGCTGGTCCAGAAATTTTAACTAGAGGTTTTGTATATGTTAAAGATAGTACTGAGTTAATTGAACAAATTAAAGAGATTTGTACTAAGGTAATTGTAGAAAATGTTCATGATAATTATGTTGATTATGGTAAGATTAAGAGTGGTATTCGTGAGAATTTGAGTAAGTATTTAAATGGTCAAACTGGAAATAAGCCTATGATTATTAGTGTACTTCAAGAAATATGATATTGATTTTTAGAAAAATACTGATAAAGAGTGTTTTTCTTTTTTCTTTTGCATGCTATAATGATAATAGGAGAGTGATAAAGTGGAGTATAGGAAATCGTATCCAACGGATGCTTATTTATTGGTTCAGTTAAGGAATGAAGTATGGAAAAATACTTATTATGATATTTTACCTAATGGAATTTTACAATATATGAAGGAAAATAAAGAAGAGATGGTAAGTCATCTAAGAGATCAGATTATGGAGAATAATCGGATTATTGTTGCGTTAGAAGATAATAAAATAGTAGGGTATATCTTTTATGCAAAATCTCAAATTGATTTATATGATACGGCTGCTGAGATTAGAGAAATTATAGTATTACCGCATTATCAAAGAAAGGGAATTGGAAGAAAGTTATATCAGTTGGCGAAAAAAGAATTGAAGAAACTAGGATATCATACTTTGATTGTTAGCTATCCTTCTGTTGGTAAGGATAAAGAGTTTTTTCAATGTTTAGGGGGAGAGATGAAGGAGAAGTTTTCTCGTGATATTTTAGGATATCCTATTTCTTGTGACCTTTTTTCTTTTCAGTTAGATGATACTATAGAAAATACTTCTTCAGATTGGCAAGTTTTATATCAAGAAGTTCAGAAAAAAATAGGACTTTTAAATGATATAAATAAAGAAATAGCAGCGGTGATGAGTTCTCAGGGAAATATTTATTTTGGACTAGGGATAAAAAATAAAGTTTGTCCATTAGAAGGTGCTTTATCTAATTTATATTTAAGTGGAGAAAAAGAGATTAGTAAAATTATGATTATGAATAAAAATAGTAAGGTTGTTTTGCCTTGTGGAAAATGTAGAGATTTATTCATTTACTTAGGTTATGGTAAGGCTGAGATTTTATTTGATATGGGTTCTTTGAAGGTTATTTCTTTAAAAGATTTAAATCCTTATTATAAAGCTGAAGAAAAAGTATAAGAGATTTGGTTCTTATACTTTTATTTATATAATTCTTTTTTTAATTCGTTGATATTATTGGTCATGATAGTAATGTAGTTTTCGTTGCTATTGGTAATGTTTCCATCAGTAGAGTGCATAGTATTTATTGTGATTTGTTCTAAGTTATTATCTTTAATTAGTTTTGTTACTGTATCATTCGTTTTTGATGTTGCAGAGTATATATATTTAATTTGTTTTTCGTTGATTAGATTTTTTACTTCTTCGATTTTGTTGGTACTTAGGTCTTTGTTTTCTTCTAGTGAAATGACTTTTAATCCATATTTTTCTAGAAATTTAAAAATATCACTATCAGTTACAATAATTTTATATTTTGCGTTGGTTATGGCTTCTGTTAGATTGGCATCTAATTTAGATATTTCATATTCTAAGTCTTTATATTTGTCGTTTATTTCTTCTACTAAATATGGGTTAGTAATATATTCAGCAAGTCCATTTTTTAGATTTTCTGCCATCATTAAATAGTTATTGGGACTTAGCCATAATTCTTCGATTGAATTGTTATACTTCATTCCTGTTGCCACATCAATTACTTTTAACTTAGAATTTAGGTTAATCATTTTAACTGCATAATCTCTATCTTTATCTAAACTATTAAAGACAAATAAGTCACTTTTGCTGTATTCTTCTAATTTTCTAGTGGATAATTCATATTTATCTACGTCTACTCCTGTTGGATAGACACTATATACTTTAGCATGATCTTCGTATAGTTTATTAATAATAAAATTAATAGGGTATGTTGTAGTATAAATATTGATATTATCCATTTTTGTTTCAGTTTTTTCACAGCCACTTAGTAGTCCTATACTAAAAAATATAATTAGTAAATATATTATTTTCTTCATTTCTATTCTCCTATCTAATATAATATATTTTACAGTATTTTAAACTTTTTGTAAACAGATACAAAATAAAAGACTAAAAAATTAAAATTATGCTATAATAAAATAGTTAGGAAAATGGGTGATAGAATGGAAATTTTAGATAGACTAAATCTTCATACAAATGAAGATTTATATAGAAAAGCATTTACTCATACTTCGTATAGTAATGAACATGATGTAGAGAGTTACGAGAGATTGGAGTTTTTAGGGGATGCTGTTTTAGAACTTACGATTAGTGATTATTTATATAATGAGAAACATTTGGAAGAAGGAACAATGACTAAGATGAGGGCTTCTTATGTATGTGAGGAGGCATGTGCTACTTATTCCAGAGAACTTGGATTTGAAAAGGAGATTTTGTTAGGTAGTGGAGAGAGTGAAGCAAATACAACGATACTTGCTGATGTTTTTGAGTCTTTTATTGGGGCAATGTATATTGATCAGGGATTTTCTTATACAAGTAAGTTTGTGATGAATATTATTATTAAATATATTGAAAAGAAAGTTGATTTTTTACATGATTATAAATCAGAATTACAAGAGTTAGTTCAGACTGTTCGTAAAAGTGTAAGTTATGAAATTGTTGATGAAAAAGGACCTGCTCATCATAAGACTTTTGTTTGCCAAGTTTTAGTAGATAATATTGTGATGGGGACGGGAAGTGGTAGTAGTAAGAAGGCTGCTGAACAGGCTGCTGCAAAGATAGCTTTGGAAAAACAAGTGAAGTAAGTAGGAAAGAAAAATGAAGTATTTTAGTTATTTACAATATAATTCTTTAGTGATTTTGTCCTATTTTTTTCTTTCTTTATTTGTGTTATTATTGGGATATATATCAAAAGGAAAAAGTACTTACTTTTTTTCTTCTGGGAGAGGTAAGGCTTTTTCTTTCGTTACTTATGTGAGGATGTTTACTCATGTTTTAGGGCATGCAGATTGGAATCATTTTCGAAATAATTTCATTTATATTTTGTTAGTTGGTCCAATGATTGAAGAGAAATATGGGAGTCTTCCTTTACTGAAAATGATTTTAATTACGGCATTTATTACAGCATTAATTAATATTATTTTTAGTAAGAAAGATATTTTAGGAGCTAGTGGTATTGCATTTATGTTGATATTACTAAGTTCTTTGGTGAATATTCAAAGTGGGAAGATTCCTCTTACCTTTATTCTTATCTTTTTCTTTTATGTCATTAGTGAAGTAATTGATGGACTTTTTAAGAAGGATAATATTTCTCATTTGTCTCATTTAATTGGTGCTGTTTGTGGTTTTATTTATGGTTATTATTTATTTTAAGGGGGTGAAATAATGAAGAGATTAGAACGTTTAAAATCAAAGATACTTTTGTCTAAAATGAAAACTCTTCTTATTGAAGAGAGAAGAAGAGGCTATTACCGAGATGAGATGAATGTAAAAGAATTTATTCCTTTAGAGGAAAATAAAAAGTTAGTGGTATATGAAAATGGGATGATTGATTTTGTTCAGTATCATTCCAAGAAATTAATAAAAGAAAGAAGATGAATTTTCTTCTTTCTTTTAGTTGGTATATCTTAGACTTTCATTTGAAACATTAAAAATCATTCCTACTAATAACATATAGGATAGAAGGGAAGAACCACCATAGCTGATAAACGGTAAAGTAATTCCCATGATAGGAAGTAATCCTATGGTCATAGAAATATTTTGTACTTGTTGGAATAAGAGTACAGCAATGACTCCTCCGATTGCATATTTATCCATAAAATCGTTTGCTTTAAAGGTTGTATGAATTAAGTTCATATCAAAGAATATGATTAATAAAATTAATAAACTTGCGCCTAATAATCCAAAGTTTGATGCTATGACGGAAAAAATAAAGTCGGTTTGCATTTCTGGAAAATAAATAGGAGTATGATTAAAACCATGACCAAATATTCCAGCTGAACCAATAGCAATTAAAGAATTTTTTAATTGCATTCCGCTGCTAGCGGACCAATTGGTAATTCTATCTATTCGGTAAAATAGTCCTGTACCAAAAATTTTGATAAATAAATCTTGATTACTAATATAGATTAATGTTCCTGTACCGAGTATGGCTCCTACTAATAGGATAGCAATGATAAACCATCTTTTTCTGATTCCTCCAATAAATAACATGGTTGCTGTAATAATTAAATAAATCATTACAGCTCCTGTATCAGGTTCGATAAATGTTAATGCAGAAGGGATGGCTACTAGGATTAAAATTTTTATTAGGAATTTGAACTCTTCTTGAATAGTTGGCTCAATATATTTTTCATTAAATTCATGAATTAATCTTGCTAGGATAATAATTAAGAATACTTTCATAAATTCACTTGGTTGAATCGTTCCTATATAAGGAATTTTGAACCAACAAGTGGCATTTTTTCTGGTTACTCCAAAGAATAAAACTAATATTAAGGAGAGTACACCGAAAGAGTAAAACCACCAAGCATTATTATATAAAAATTTATTTCCTAGAAACATCATAAAATAGGCAAGGGAAAAACCAATAACATACCATATTCCTTGTTTTAGCCAATAGTCTTGAAATTCACTTCCTAGAGCACTCTTGGTACAATAGATAGAAATAATACTAATAATACCAAATAAAATAAGAGGAATAATCACTCCATTTTCTACTTTAAATTTTGAAATATTTTTTATGATCATCACCACATTTCTAGAAATATTTTAACACATATTAAAAAGTTTTGAAACTATTTATTGAAAGATTAAAAAAATTATGATAAAATTTTATTAGAATAGTGCTTGATAATAGATAAGAGAATAATTTTTGAGGCTAGGTGATTGTATTGGGTAATTTTATTGAAAAATTTTATCAGTTTGTAGATAAGATTGGGAAACAAAATTTTATTTTAATTGTTTTTATTTTATTTGTTATTTTATTAACGGGGTTATATCAAACATTTTCTCTATTTACTTCTAGTGAGGGAATGGATATTGTTGATGGGGTAAAGACTTATCATTTTATTTTAAATAATGATATTAATGAGAATACAATTACTATTCCTGCTAATAGTAGTAGAAATATTCAAGTAACAATATCTAATCCTGGGGATGTGAGTTTAAAATATGGGTTATATTATAGTTCTTCTAGTGATTTAACTTTAGTTTCTTTAGGATATTTAATTTATAGTACTTATTTACCTACAGGATTAATTTCTTCTAAAGATAGTTGTGAGGTATCTTTAAAAATTAATAATCGATCTGATAATGATATTTCTGTTAAACTTGGGGTTGCTTATGGATTAGAAAATGGGGGAGATTTATTATTAGATACAAATAGTCATTGGTTTAGTTTATATTATAGTCCTTTAAGTGATATGCCAGTTGGTAGTTATGTTAAGTATGTTGGAAATAATGGATGTTCTGGAAAGGCTTGTGAAGGACAGAATGCTAACTATGTAAGTGAAGATAATATGGGGTATTGTAATTATTCTGAACAAAAGTTTAAAACAAAAGGTTGGAGAATTGCTTATGTAGAGGATGGTTCAGCTTATTTAATTAGTGCAGGTTCTCCTGAATGTATGTGTACTGGTAGTGATGGGACAATTGGAAGTTGTAGTAGTGCAGAAACAACAACTGGGTTACCTAAACATATGGATAATTTAAATAAGACCGCTTTAAAATATTGTAATAGTACTTATGCTTATGGGGGAGAATGTAATAGAAGTAATACTTGGAATATGAATGATAATGATTTTAAGAAATTAACTGGTTATGCTTTAAATGATAATTTAAATAAAAGTGGTTATTATTCTTCTAATGATTTAATTAATAATGGTAGTGCTTATTGGTTTACTGCTCCTAATGGGACAGAACTTGCTTATGGATGGAGACCAACTAATCTTGATGTAGATATTTATCATTCTACTTATGCACTTGGAGTTAGACCAATTACTAAGTTAAAATCTTCTATTGTAGTTACTGGAGGAAGTGGAACTTATGCTGATCCATATACTATTGAAAATAAAGTATTAACACCATTTAAATTATCAGAAGCAGATCCTGGTTCTTATGTAAAATATACTGGTAATAATGGATGTTCTGGAACAGCTTGTGAGGGACAGAATGCGAATTATGTAAGTGATTCAGATATGGGATATTGCTATGATTCTAATTATAAATTTAATGCAAATGGTTGGAGAGTAGCTTATAGTAAGGATGGTACAGCATATATAACGAGTGCTGGTGCACCCGAATGTATGTGTACTAATTCAAGTGGAGTTGCAGGGACATCTTGTTCTGACTATGAAACGACTGCTGGAGTCCCTAAACATCTTGCTAATTTAAATGCAAAAGCTTTAACTTATTGTAATTCTTCGTATGCTTACGGAGAAAAATGTGATAGTAATAGTGCGTGGAATATGAATGATACTGATTTTCAAAATCTTACAGGCGATACACTTAAGCTTGCTTATGGCAAAGATTTTGGTTTTTACGATGATTTTTCTCTTATTAATAATAATGGATACTATTGGTTTGTTACATATAGTATTTCGTCGACGATTACGTTCAACTGGGATCCGTCTTATCGGAGTGTGGACTACTACAACTCGCACGTTGCGATTGGTGTTCGCCCCGTCCTACGTCTTAGGTCTTCAGTCAAAGTTGTTAGTGGATTAGGTACTTATGCAGACCCTTATGTGATTGAATAGATGATTATTAATAAAATTATTCCTCAAGTGTTTTTTTAGAAAATACTTGAGGAGTTTTTCAAGATAAAGTATAGATAAGTATTTTAATTTAAAAAAAATCATTATATAATATAATAGAGATGAGGGAATAATATGAGAGTTGTTGTACAAAGATGTATGAAGGCAAGTGTTTCTGTAGAAAATAAAATAGTAGGGAAAATAGATAAAGGATTAATGTTATTAGTAGGTTTTACTTATGGAGATACTGAAAAAGAAATTGATTATATGGTAGATAAGATTGTTCATTTGAGAATTTTTGATGATGAGAATGGGGTGATGAATCAATCTTTATTAGATGTTAGTGGCGGTATTTTATCGATTAGTCAATTTACTTTATATGCAGATACTAGAAAAGGAAGAAGGCCTTCTTATATTAAGGCATTAAATGGAGATGAGGCAAAGGGTTTGTATCAGCTTTTTAATCAAAAATTAAGAAATGCTGTTGAATTGGTAGAAGAAGGAATTTTTGGTGCAGATATGAAGGTTGATTTTATTAATGATGGACCAGTTACTATTATTTTAGAGAAAGAAGGAAATTTGGATGGAAAATAAAGTAAATTATAAATTATTAAATCTTTTACTTGGAATTTTAATTGTTTGTTTATTATATTTTATTCGTGATTTATGGCTTGGTATTTTTGCGAAAGTTATTGCTATTTTACTTCCTTTTTTGGTTGCTTTTGCTGTTTCTTATGCGATTTATCCTTATTGTAAAAAGTTAGAAGGATATGGTCTTCCTAAATGGCTTTCGATGTTTGTTATTTATTTTATTATTATTGGTTTTCTTATATTAATTGGAATTACAGTTGTACCAATGCTTTATGATCAGGTAGTATTATTTTTGAGTAATATTTCTGCTGTTGTTACAGATATTTCTTCTAAGTACGAAGTGGATTTGGGTATTTTGCAGAAGTCGATTTCTACAGTTTCTAGTGATATTTTGAAAGATGTAGGAACTTATATTTCTAGTGGGGCAATTAATATATTAAATGCTTCTATTAGCGTTCTTACGAATTTGATTATTGTAGTTGCTGTTAGTGTTTACTTTTTATGGGATATGGATTCTATTCGTGATACAATTAAGAAGACTTTAAAAAGAATGAAGGGAAGATATTATTCTTATGTAAAGAGATTAGATACGGAGATTAATAATTATTTTAGTGGTTTATTTAAGACAATTTTAATTCAATTTATTGAATATACGATTGTTTTTAAATTAATTGGTCATCCTAATTATTTAATTTTAAGTATTTTAGCTGCTATTACT
>JAQXQC010000039.1 GCA_029100965.1 Bacilli bacterium
AATAATGGCATCCGTTGCTCCATCGATCGAAGTTTCCAATAAAGGACTAGAAACAGCCTGTTTAGCAGCTTCCACTGCTCTACCTTCTCCAGAACCAACACCAATTCCTATCAAGGCATTTCCGCGATCCTTCATTACGGTTTTAACATCAGCAAAGTCCAAATTAACAAGTCCTGCTACAGCAATTAAATCGGAAATAGATTGAACACCACGATGAAGAACATTATCTACTTCTCTAAATGCTTCTAACATAGGAGTTGTTTTATCAATTAATTCTCTTAATCGATCATTTGGAATAACGATAATGGTATCTACATGTTTTCTAAGTTCATCCAATCCTTTAACAGCTTGATCCATACGTTTTTTTCCTTCAAAACTAAATGGTTTGGTAACAATTCCCACAGTTAATGCTCATAAATCTTGAGCAATTTCCGCAACAACAGGAGCAGCACCAGTACCAGTACCACCACCCATACCACAAGTAACAAATACCATATCAGCGCCCTTAAGAGCATCCTCAATCGCTGCCTTACTTTCTAAAGCCGCTTCTCGTCCAATTTCTGGATTAGCTCCAGCACCAAGCCCATCGGTAAGTTCACTTCCAATTTGCAATTTCGTCGTATCAAGAGAACGATTCAAAGCTTGAACATCTGTATTAGCAACAACAAAATCAACACCTTTTAATCCAGATGAAACCATTTGATTGACAGCGTTACAGCCACCACCACCAATTCCAATTACTTTTATCTTTGCCAATTGATCCATTTCTAAACCTAACATATTATCCATCACTTTTCCTCCTTATTAGTCATAAAATTACCAAACAATTTATTTACAATATCATTATCTTTCTTCAATTTATTATTAGGAGTCACCAACGCAGTTTCCTCTTCTACATTTAACATAGAAACATTCTTACCACGAGACTCCATTTTATCTATAAAATACTTAATCATCCCCAAGGCATCTACATATTTATTATCCCGACACCCTAAAGTAGTAACAGTATATATTATAACATCTTTCCCAAAGATTTCATAGGCTAAATTCTTAAAAGCCTTAATTTCTGTAAGACCACCAGTTAAAACAATATATTGAATCTCCTTATCTGTCAATAAACGAATCTGTTTCTTTGCAAGATTAAGAATCTCCATCATTCGACTCATCACAACTTCAGAAACTTCTAACTGATTTAACTTAATTGACTCACCAACCGTATTTTTAACCTCATAAATCTCATTAATTTGACAAAATCTCTTATGAGAACTAGCAAATTTTTCTTTTAATGTTCTCCCATCAAAAATACTAATTCCAAATACATAAGCCAAATCTCTTTCAACATTAACTCCACCAATTTGTAAAGTCTCATTTGCAACAATAGTCCCTTCATCAAAAATACTAACTGTAGTAGTTGCATGACCCAAATTAATAATTGCTCCATCTTTTTTATCTAAAGCAGCGTCTCTTACCTCATGATAATTAGTAAGACCTGTGATTGTAATATCCACAACCTCTAACCCTGCCCCTTCTAAAACACTTAAAACAGAATAAATATTCTTCTTAGGAGTTGATACCATTATACCTTTTATTTCAAGTTTTTGACCTTTTTTACCTATTGGTTTACGAATTCCTTGCTCATGGTCAATTTTATATTCTATTGGTACCATTGTAACTAATTCATAATTATCATCTAGTTGATTATAAATAGAATCCTTAATCACACGATTAACATCACTAGCCGTAATCACTTCACTATCACGAATATCAATACTTCCAGAAACTTCTTTAAAAGAAACATTATAATCAGGAACATTAACAAGAACACGCCTAATCTCAATACCAAGCATATCATTAATTTCCTTAATTCCCTCTTGAATTGCTTCAATAACTAACCCAGGTTCAACAATCAAACCTTTCTTTACCCCTTTAGAATTAACACTATGAGAAGCCAAAACATACACCTTATGATTAAAATATTCCCCCACAACAAATTTAATAGAATTTGTCCCAATATCTATACTTGTATATATCTTTCTCAAATAGTACCAACTCTTTTCCATCACTAAAAGCAAATAACTTTAGGATATATGTATATATCCTAACTATATACACCTTTAATTATAACGAAAAGAAAAACCCATGTCAATAGAATATACAGTTTTAACCTTACTTTAAAAAGGAATAAAAAAGAGAAAACAAAAAAAGAAATTTTCCATTCCTCAACAAGAAAAAAATACTAATCCATTTGCTCAATCAGTATTTTTATCTCAAAAATAAAATATCAAAACATACGATACGGCTTAACCAATCCATCGCCTTTTTGCTGATAAATCGCTACTAACTCATGATTAGAATTCTCAATAAATACCATATCACAAGAGAAAAACGAAGGTAAAACACACCCATTTTTTATCTTTTTCAAAAGAAAATCATCAACCATAATAACAGGCAAATCCAAAACTTCTCTAGGATCTAAAAGTTTATAATTCCCTTCCTCAATATCTGAAAGTAAAAACGTATCTTTAAGCAAAAACTTCCCAACACGTGTACGAACCAAGTCAGTCATCACTGCAACTGTACCTAAAGCATAGCCGATATCACGAACCAAACTACGAATATAAGTTCCCTTACTAACAGCTACATGAATCTGAAAAGTATTATTCAAAACATCTCCCACTAATTCTATCTGAGAAATCTCTACTTCATGAATAGGAAGAGAAACCTCAATTCCTGCCCTAGCATACTCATAAAGTTTTTTTCCTCCTACCTTAATAGCCGAATACTTAGGAACTTCTTGCTTTATCTTTCCCTGAAATTTTTTTAAAATTTCTACTACTCTTTCTTTAGTAATATTTTGAGGAACAATTTTTCGTTGAACCTCTCCCGTAATATCTAAAGTATCTGTTTCTATCCCAAGCAAAATCGTAGCAATATATTCCTTATCATGATCCATCAAAGACTCAACCAACTTCAAAGAAGAACCTATACAAAGAACAAGAACCCCTGTTGCCATCGGATCAAGTGTACCAGTATGACCGATTTTCTTAGTCCCTAAAATATGACTAACCTCATTCACAACATCACGACTAGTAACACCTTTCTCCTTATTAACTAACAAAACACCATTCATAATACTTTAGTAGTTTCCTTTACTAATTTCTTGATGGCAACATCCAAATTTTCATGAATATCACAGCCAGCAGCCCGAGAATGACCACCACCACCAAATAAAGAAGCAACCTCAGAAACATCTACATAATCATTACTTCTCATCGAAATACGATAAAATTCTTTATCTACTTCTCTCAAAAAAACAGATACCTCTACTCCCTCAATATTTCTACCTACATTAACAATTCCTTCATGATCTCCAGCCATTGCCTTAGTTTTTTTCATATCATCTAACGTAACATAAGTAAGAGCAATTCTATCTTTTGCATAAAATTTTATCCTAGAAGTAGCCAAAGTAGATAATTGAAACTGTGCTTTCGTTTTTACATCAAAAGTACGATAATAAATATCACTAATATCCACACCTAAATCTAACATCGAAGCAGCAAACTCAAAAGTTTCATCATCGACCGTATTATAACGAAATCCACCTGAATCCGTAATAATTCCAGCCATCAAACAACTACCAATTTCTTTAGTAAGAGTAATACCAAGTCGTTTAAAAATCTTAACTAAAGTCTTACAAGTAGCAGGACTGTTACCCTCTACATAATTCAATTTTGCAAAATAAGTATTACTAGCATGATGATCAATAGCAACTGTTACATTACTTCTGCCAAAAGAATTTTTAGGATCAAAAAGTCTTCCCTTAGTAGCACAATCTAACGCAATAGATACATCATAACAATCATCTACTTCTCTTTGAATATCCACTAAATGAGGCAAAAACCCAAAACATCTAGAAAACTCATCTGTAACAATAGATACTTCTTTTTTTAATTGAAGGAGCCCTAGATAAAAAGCAAGACTACTTCCAACAGCATCACCATCTGGAGATACATGCGTAAATATAGCAATTTTTTGTGCTTTATTAATAACCTCTATAATATTATCTAATTCAATTTCACTATTCATTTTCCTCAATACCCTCTATAATTTTTTCTATATTATTAGCGTATTCAATTGACTCATCATACACAAAAGTAATATTAGGCATCTTTCTAATATCTACCCTCTTAGATAATTCTCTCTCAATAAAATTACTAGCCTTATTCAATTGCTTCAAAATACTATTTCTCTCATTATCATCAAGAACAGTAACATAAACCTTCGCAAAAGATAAATCATTCGTAATCGAACATGCAGTAACCGTTACAAAATGAATTCTCTCATCCTTAATCTCTAACTTTAAAATTTGACTAATTTGTTCAACAAATGTATGTTCTAATCTTTCTATTTTAACACTCATATCATCATAATAGATAAAATACTTATCTATATCCTCCTTCTCTAAAAAATATTATACCACATAAACTTAGGTCTTACACAAATATTGATAATCCCCCCACGACTGTGAATCATTGGTAGTCCATAAATCTAATTTCAATATACCAGTACTTTTAGCACAAGCTCCACAAACATCTAACACAATTCCATCATACGTTTTTCCTTCTATTTGCAAAGTCAAAACATCATAATCTTTAAAGTTAAATGCAATCTTAGGATTAGCCCACTTAGTATTTCTCATTGCTGAAGCCAATACAAGATAAGTTTTCCCATTATAAGTATAAGTTTTAAAATTACCATTAGTTACTCCAACCTTACTTTGATTAATACCATTTCTCAAACTAGAATCATTAAAAGATGTTAATCGTATCTTTTGCTTAGTCTTACAAGACTTTGAACCACCAACTGCAGAATTCGAATCAGAAGAACCATTATCTGCAATAGAAGCCCTTCTACGATTAGCAAGTTCAGCAATAGCACTATACCTAGCATTCGCTAATTGATTAAGCAAAGATTGAGTTTCAGTATTTTTCTGTTTTAAAGCCTCCTCCTGTTGCTTTAAAAGTTCTTGAACAACCTCAACATTCTGATTTCCTACATACTTCCAACAAGACTCTGAATCCTTAGCATTTAGTCCAATAGCATTCATTACACCAAACAAAGTAGAAGGTAAAATTAAAATAACAATAGTATATATCGCTCGATTTAAAATAAATTTCCACGTTTTACTTCCATCATTCAAACTAATAACACCCTTAGAAAAATCAAGCATTAACATGACAATTAAACCAATAGGAACCACAACATACACAATATTAAGTAGTGCTCGTATAAAATATAAAATTCCAAGCATCGCTGTACAAGCTTCATCTACTTTTAAAAACATAAGCATAAAACCACCTACTAAACTTCATTATTTTTAAAAATTGATTTTCTATCTTTTTTCAAAAAAAACTTATAAATAAACATTCCAATTAGAATTATTCCCAAAATAATAAAAGACCAATAATTATTTTTAGGAGCTTTATATTTCTTAGAAATTTGAATATACAACTCATGATTTAAATTATTTTTACGTTCAAAATTCCAAATATATTTATTTCCAACAACCTTATCAGCGTTATGATTAATTACTTGATAATCAGATTGAATTATTATCCTTTCCTTATCATTAACCAAGCATTTAAAAGCACCAGCTCCTTGAATAACATAATAATTACTGTTACTATCATAAATAAAATTATCGAAACAATTATTAAAAATATATGAATGTTCAAAACTATCTCCCTGATATAAAAAAGAAAGAAAAATATCATCATTTTTAACTTTTCTAACATAAGCCCCATCAATATTATAACCAGGAATCAAAGTATCATTTCTTAATTTATCGATGACCACTTTTCCTATTTCTTCATCGTTAGTATACTGCATATTAGAAATTTGAAATAACTGATTAATAAAAATTGCCTTTTCATAATCATCAGACTTTAACGTAAAATAAACTTTATCTTCAATAGCATCATTGCTAACATTCAATTCATAGTCAGCATGACAACCTGAAATTAATAAACACATAAAACATAACATTATTATTCTTTTTATTCTCATCTCTATCATTCCCAACGACAATATTATATCATGCAAAATACTCTATTCGCAATAAAAAAATGATAAAAAAGCAAGTAACAAAACTTAATAAAAAAGTTAGGCTTTATTTCCTAACTTTCTTATTTTACTTCATTAACTATTTTATTTAATATAGAATTTTATTGTTTACCCTGTTTATTTTTTTCATTTTCAGCATATTCAAATTCAATTTTGATGTCTATTATTGCTTTTAAGCATTGATAATACTCTTTACTCTGTTCTTCATCAAATTCATATATACTTTTGCTCAATATACGATACAATTTTTTAATAAATCCTTAATCCTAGAATCAAAACAATCTTTAACTGCTTTAATTTTGGTCTCTACATGATCATCTTTGAGTGTAACATTATTTTCTTTTATATAATTATTAAGCATTTTTTTCAAATATTCTTCATAAATACGCATAAGCACCAACATAAAAATGTTCACATTTGATAAGTAGCTTATTTATAATCATCATAAGCATTTATCCTAATTAATTGTTCTTTATACTTTTCAAAACCGAAATCCTGCACACTTAACTTTGATAGATCTTGACCAATTTTTTAACTATAAAAGTGCTCAGTTTTTGTTAAATGAAGATGATATGGCTAAAATCATTTGAGCAAGTTAATTGATACTTTATATACCATTTTCCATATTCATCCAAAAATATTTTTGGATAAGGGGGACATCCACAAATATATCCATCTTTTATATCAATTCGACCTCTAGGGGCATTTGAAAAATTTTTGGTAACAAACATATATGATGTAGTGTGATTTATGTCATCAAAAAAGCCTAGAATTTTTTTTCAATATCAAAAAGAATTTCTTTATTATACATTTATTACATGATGTCACAATTTTATTGTTTTTAATACCAATATAATTATGCAGAACCTTCATCATAATTATTATCTTCATCTAAAGTAAATAATTTAAACTATTTTTTAGAATATAATGATTCATTATTAAAAACATCTTGAGTATTCATGTATTCATATCTTACCCCCCCACATTATGAAATTTGTTGTTTTTATTTAATTCATATATATCATTTTATTTCATAATTTAACACTTTATATGACACATTTTATTAAAATGGTACCTAAATGCTACTTTTCATGAAAGTCAGCAGAACTCTTAAATTCCTTATTTTATCGCACTTTTTCAAAAAAATGAGAGTTTTTGCTCTCTTCAGGGGAGCCTGCTCTCTTCAGTTAGAAGAGACCAAATTTTGTTAGGCTCTTTAAATATGGGCCTTTTTATATTGGCGCAAACCGTCATTTTCCGTGGTTTTTTAGTATTTTTGTACCTAAATTGTACCTAAAAAAGACATCAATTACTTTTTTGATGCCTTTGTTTTTTTCTTAACTTGTTTTTTAGATTCTTTCTTTTTTCTACAATATTTGTATTAATACATTCAATATATAATTCACTAAATATTTCTTCTAATCTTTCAATCATACCATCTTCACCTTTTAAAAATTTCTTTGCTTCTATAAATTGACTATATGAAAATTATAACATTATTATTACAATACTAAAACTTATTAGATATGGTAGTGCAATTGCCAAGCCATTAAAGTCAAAGCCATCTTTAGTATAAAATGAAAGTATTGCTGGAATAGCTATTGATAATATAGCTAACAAATTACTTCCAACTATTTTAGTTTTAATCATATTCCTATAGTGATCAATTATGCATAAAAGTGTTTTTTCATTATACATATTATTTTTTATAGAATAATCTTTAAATAGTTCTTTTTCAGCATTTCTAATAATTAATGGCAATGCTATCTCATTTTCATTTCTTTTACCAATGTTAAAATGTAATTTTGTATTTAATACTTTTTCAATTACAATTTTCATGATTAATAGCATAGCTATAAACACTAAGATCATTGGTATTATTTTATTTAAAAAATTGAATATTAATGAAATCAATATAAATACAACATATATCAAAAACGTTCTTTTTTTAATAATGTTATATGGACTTTTTTTCTTATATATTTCTTCTATATCTTTGTACATATTATTCACCCTAAATTTAACTAATATTATATCACAAATAACTTGACTAATCTCAATAATTAAGTGATTACTACAACAACCATTAAAAAGGGGGATTATATGGTTAATAGTGTTGTTATTTCAGGATACTTTAAAGGTATTGAAAATAAAGAATTACTCTTAAAAGTTGAAGGTTTAAAAAACCATCAAATTGTCAGAATAAATATTTCAAAAGGCTTTCAAAAAGAATTAGATAATTACATCAAAGAAAATGATTTAATTGGCATAAAAGGTTATATTGAAGTTGATGATCTTCATAGAATTATAATTATTGCAACAAAAATTACTTTTATATCAAATAAAAAAGCTCAGAATTAAATTTTCTGGACCTTTAATTTGAATATATTTTATAACTTGTTGGAACAAAATTATAATCCATATTATTGAATAGATCTTTACCTCTTACTATTTTTAGATAACGGTCTTTACTTTCACTATTAATTATCCTATACAAATAATAATTATCTATATGTTTTTTTGCAAAATCTATTTCATCAGACGTAATATCAATTGGTGTTCCTTCATTACCCTTTGTTGATTTGACTTCAATATATTTTTCAACATATTCACCATTTTCATTTAATTCAAATGATAAAATATCAAATCCTTCATTCTCTTTCTTATTTTCAAAGAATTCTTCCATTTTCCTAACTTGCTCTTTTGCTTCAGCTTCCATTAGACGTTTGATCTCATTTTCATATACAACTTTCTCATTTATAATACCCTGATTTGTTTTTATGATTTCTTCAGCTATATAGTCCGGCTTTTTAGTTCTTTGTATTTTTTTATCTGTTTTCCTATACTTTCTTATATTTATTTTACCTTCTCTATATTCCAAATCATTTTGTTCCTCAATCATATCAGAATATACTTTGCTTTCAATTTCAGTTATTTCATAAACTATTTCGCCAAATTTTTCATCTTTTTCAAAATTATAATCATTTGGATATACAATTGATAAAGGAAATTTCCATACGAGTCTATCGTTTCCATCTATGTCCTTTTCTACAACTTGATATGGTTCAGCACATAGTTTAACTTGTCCTTCGAAAATATATTTTTTATTATTATCTTTAGAGAATAAATACATTGGTAACTCATTTTCGTTTGATTCATAAATTGTTTTATTGTTTTTTGTGATAGTTTGATCTCCTGTTAATCCTTCTCCAGTATATGTAATAAAACCATTTTCAACTAAACTATCACCATATACACCATTTTCTTCTGATGTTGTTAATACTAAACAGTTTAATGAATTAGTTTTCATTATGCCTGACTGACCACTTATTTTAAAAATTGCCATAAGTTGATCTCGTGTAAATATATCACCAATATTCATATTGTTTATAAATTTTATTTGATCATAATATATTGATTTATATAGACCTGATCCTTTTTCTTTTAGAATGTATTCTTCTGTTCCAGAAAATGCTTCTGATAATGCACTATGTGTTTCTAATGCTGCTCTTACTGAAGCACCACCATTATTTATACCTACATCTCTATTTTTGTCAACTTCTTCATAGATTTCTTTTAGTGGAATCCACTCTTTTCCAGTTGTTCTATGAATAGCAATAACTGAGTTATAAACAATCTCTCTTAAAGTACTCATAATTATTTCTCCTTAACATATTTAGCAAGCGGAATATCAGCAGGTGCTAAATCATAATTTAATAAATTATCTTTTTTTACCCATTTATATTCTGAATGATCATGAAGATTAAAATCACCAGAAATATATTCACAACTGTATAATCTCAAATCAACAGTTTTTTTAGGATATTCACATATATTGTTCACTAAGTATTTATTAGCCTTTATTTCTAATTCAAATTCTTCTTTTATTTCTCTTTCAATTGCATGTTTTTCGTCTTCATTATGTTCTACCTTTCCTCCAGGAAATTCCCATTTACCCAAAACATTAGGATCACCAGTTGAACGTTTCGCAATGAGAACTTTATTATCTTTTTCAATCAAACATGCTACTACTTTAATCATCATAAGTAATCACCTATATATAAATTATAACATAGAATAAAACATTTTTGTTTCTTCAAAATACGGTGATCCTAAAAAAATCACATCTAAAGTGAACTGAACCCCAAAAGTTGGACAGTTTATAAATAGTTTCTAATTAGAGGATTGTAACCTATAATTTACAGGTGACAGTCCTTTTAATTTCACTTTAATTCTATCATAATTGTAGTAATTAATATAGTCATCAATCGCTAAAATTAATTCATCTAGTGTTTTGTATTTATCTTCTTGGCCATAAAACATTTCTGTTTTGAGTATACCAAAGAAATTTTACATCATACCATTATCTATACTATTTTCTTTTCTTGACACACTTTGTTTTATACCATTGTTTTTTAATCTTTGTTGATAAAATTGGTATTGATACTGCCATCCTTGATCTGAATGAAATATTAATCCTTCTAAATTTTTACCATCAAATGCTTTATTAAGCATATCATTTACTTGTTCTAAATTAGGTGATTTAGAAATATTATAAGATATTATTTCACCATTATATCCATCCAATATTGGTGATAAATAACATTTCTCTCCACGAAGATTAAACTCTGTTACATCTGTATACCATTTTTCATTGGGATTGTCTGCATAAAAGTTCCTTTCAATTAGATTATCAGCAATTTTACCAACAGTTCCTTTTTTGATAATAGTATTTTCATTTAAGCAACCACAACAAGGACAACATTCAAATTCATTTTTTAAATATCCTAATATTACTAAACATCTTTTTCCTTGAATTTTTCTTTCTGTTATAAAATTTTCATTAAAAATGAAATTTTTATCTTTCATATTTAGCATTTTTAATATAGAATTAATTATAGGCATTGACGACACCTCATACTTTGTATTTTTTTGGTCTATAAACATTGTATCAAAGAAGTGTATCAATGTCTTTTTTTATCTCAAAAAAATTAGTCCAATTATTTTAAACTAATTTTTTCTAGGTCCCCTCAAATTCGAAGAACCAAAATTTTAAAAACTAAATCATTCTTTAAAAAATCCAAATTAATATTAAGTAAATTTATAATGAATACTTTTGGCTGGGCCCATTGGATTTCGAAGAACAGGAATTTCAGGGGGCATTAAGATTATCTATCTCTTTGCACTTCTTTACCCATTTTTTACTTATTTTTCAATAAATTTAATTAGTTAATTTTAATAACATTTAAAGTTTTAAAATAAAAATTGAAAATTTTGCTACCTAAATGCTACCTAAAAATGCATTAAATCATTCTGCAATCCATAGACAATATAATGTTTCTGATAATTCAATATCTTCAGGAGTAAATGTATTTACAATTGTTTGTGCAGCTCCTCTTACTGCTGAGGCATACATCACGTCTGAACCAATCATTGCATTAGAAACGTATTCAGTAGTAAAAGGTTTAAAATCAACTTTTTGACAATATTTTAAAGTTTTTCCAGATGCTTCAGCAATAGCAAGCGCTTGAACCTCAGCATCTTTATATGCTTTTGCTAATATTTTTCTCTTACATTCCTTTTCATCTTTAACTTCAAATTTTATTTGACACAT
>JAQXQC010000040.1 GCA_029100965.1 Bacilli bacterium
GGATCTTCTAATACCTCAAATCTTTCAAATAAATTCACAATAACCAACTTCCTTACTACATAAGTTGATTATACCTTATTCATTATATTTTATAAACAACTTTACATAAAAAATGTACAATTTTTAAGCGATTGCCATAAAATTTGATTGATATAAATTTTTTCACAAAAAAACTACATTAATCAATGTAATTTTATAATTTTGGAGATAATACATACCTTATTTTCTTGTCTACTGGTGACAAAACCTCTTGAAAACTTGGGACATTTTTTCCTCTTAATTCAATATCATTTATTCCTTCTAATAAAGTATGTACTTTTAATGGCACTATTCTACCTCCATAAAAGAGTGATTAGCTTCTACATTTTTTGCTTGATATCCTTTTTCTGTACTAATTAAATTAAATGTTACCTCTTGTCCAGGCGCTAATGTTTTATATCCATCTGCTTTTATTGCAGAATAGTGTACAAAAATATCTTCTCCTTCATTAAATTCTATGAAACCAAAACCTTTTGCATCATTGAACCACTTTACTCTACTCTTCATTCTTGTTCCTCCTTTTATACTACTCTTTCATTATGTCACAAAACATTATGTTAAAACTGTAATTTTTATGTATATAAATTAAATAAAATATATCTATAAAAAAACTGTAATGTTTCTGCCATGATATTATTTATTTTTTATTAATTCTGATTTATTCTTCTTCCTTTTAGGAAGAATATTACTATGGAGTTGTGTTACATCATATATTTTCTTTAATATAGCTATTTCCTTATTTACTTGGTCAACACTTAAATTTAATTCTTGTGCTTGTTTTACAATACTATAACCACCTACTCTTGTTCTAATTATAAATTCTTGTCTTGAATTTAAATTTCCTTCTTTTATAAATGTTTCTAAAATTGATTTTGTCCATAATACTTGTTTTGTCATTATTCATCATACTCCTTACTTTTTTGGAACATTTTTTATCATTTTACAATAAAAAATATGATAATAAATTAAAAAAAATTTTAGAATATATTATTAATTCATTAAACGATATTGATTTTACTGTTTGTTAATTTTTCTTTTTTTTAATTAAAACGGTTGAAAAAATATCTAATATGTGATAGATTATATTTAGTTGAATTTATTATTTGACTTATTGTTTAGGGAATTAGTTCAGTTGGTAGAACGCAGGTCTCCAAAACCTGATGTCGTGAGTTCAAGTCTTACATTCCCTGCCATGGTATTTTTTTGCTTATAGCAATTGATATAGATTGAACCTTGATAGGTTCTTTTTTATTTTATGGATATCAAAAAACGCATAGTGTCTTCTATGCATTTTTTGTAACTTGTTTTATAAATCATTTTTTAGAGATAAAATTTCACTTTTATCTTTTTCTAGGTGATTGATTGATTTGATTAGGACACCCTGTTGTTAAGGGTATTAAATGATTATTGTAAGATGCTTGGATATTGTTACTTTTACTTATTTTATCTGGACTTATCATGATAATATCTCCATTATACATTGTTACTGTTTGCATGATTTCTTTAGTTCCATATTGAGAAGCAATTTGTTTAAATGCTTCATGCTGCCATATATCAGAAATTGATATGTTTAATCCAATATCTCTAATATTATATTTTTGAATTATATCATTGGAAAGATTTCTTGCTAAAGATAAATTTTTTTTATCTTCTGAAACATTCCCATGTGTATGTCCAATAGATATAACTTCATATGGAGAGTTTGAAAGAAGATTTTTAAATCTATCTACATCAATTGATACTCTTAAGTCATCTAAACTTTCTTGGTTGCAAAATTCTATATTTTCAATAAAAATACACTCTTCTCCTTCAATATTTTTTATATTTCCTAATAAAAAATAAGGAATTTCTTGTGCTGTATCTGGATTAGATATTTTATTTATCATTTTTTGATATGCTTGATAAACTTTATCACTAATAATGATTCTTTTCCCACTATCTTGCATCATGGTTGGAGATATTGGGATATCACTTACTTCACGACTGTTATCTTCTGAGAAATCCATAACAATATCAACTATTTGATCTTCATAGCCATTTTCAAATAATTTTTCTATAACTTTTTTTGGAACATCAAATTTCATTTTATCACCTATTAATAGGTATATCATACTTTTTTTATTACTAGGAAAATTATTTAGTAAAATTATTTAAACTAACCAGAAATTGATTAGTTTTTGTTTTGAAGAAAAGAATTTCTCTATTTTACTATTAAAATTTGTTTTATTTATTACTTATCAATAATTTATAGGTATTATATTATCTACAATATTAGTAATTATATTCCACTCTTCTTTAGTAGTTGGTTATCCTATAAATGGATTAGGAAGGTTAGGGTCATAAATTGCAGCATAGAATCTTAATTTGTTATTATTATCCATTGTATTATCAGTATAGATAACATAATCTTTATTATTATTTGGATTTTTAAATGTTAAAATTACATCATACTCAACTTTAGTTCCGTTTGATAATATTGTAAATATTTTTTTATTATTTAACATTTCTATTCCCCACTTTTGTTAATATTTTGATTAGATTTTGTCTTTCTGTATTAATTTTTATTAGTTCAGTTGTTGCTGTTGTTTCCTTTTGAATAAATTCTTGAATGTTTTTATCTCTTTCTTCTATTAATTTAGTTACTTTTTCGTTAAGATCTATTAATTGTTGATATTCATCATCTGTTATTATTATTGATTTTTTTTTGGTAGAAGAAAGATTCTTTTTAATTAAATCTTGTAATTGAGCTGTTTGAAAATTTAATATTGTGGATAAGTCTAAGTTAGTATTGTTATTTAAATAAAATGTATAAATTTTTCCTGCTTTGACATGAGGATTTTTGGGAATATAATATACATTTGGTTGAGTGTTCATTCTTACCTCCTTTGTTATAATATAACCATTTTTTGGAATATTATTTATTTTTTTTATTCTGTATGTTAAAATTAGTTTAGGAGGATTAAAATGAAAAAGTTATTGATTATTACCTTATGTGTATTTTTACTAAGTGGCTGTGGAGAAACAAAAAATACTGATTCTTCTGATGGTTCTGTTAATTATATGGAAGCTAAAGAAAAAATTATTAATGATGGTGCTATTCTTTTAGATGTTAGAACGAAGGAAGAATATAATGAAAAACATATTGATGGAGCTAGTTTATTACCTTTAGATAAAATTGATATAGATAGTATTTCTCAAATAGTTAGTGAGAAGGATACTCCTATTATTGTTTATTGTAGGAGCGGTAATCGTAGTCAGCAAGCTAGAGAAAAATTAATTGCATTAGGTTATAGTAAAGTTTATGATCTAGGGGCAATGAGTAATTGGAAAGAATAAAGTTATCCACAAGTAACTGTGGATAACTTTTTTTGAAAGAAACAAGCAATATAAGTATTTTCCTTATATTGCCTATTTAATATTTATTTTTATATTTTATTGTATGTTGATGCCTTTAGCCAAACCTTTTTCTTTTATTTTTCAAATGCAGTGAATGATAACATTAATCCACCTGTAGTATTTGTTTGATCGTCATCTGTGTAACCGTATTCACCGAAAGTAAATGCTACTAAGAATGGAACATCTCCTGCTTCTTTCTTTAATTGTTCATATACTTCGTTCATTCTATCTCCGATTCCTAAGCGACGTCCTCCACAGTGAATTAATAAGTAACCAGCAGCATTTGGACATTTTTTCTTTAATTCTTTTAATGTTTTTCCTGTTGAATTGATTAATTCATCAACAGTTGCTTCCATTCTGATTACTGTTGTTCCTACTGCTAAATTTGCACCAATGTTCATTGATTTATCATCATTTCCGTTCATTGGGTGACGAATTGCAGTTAAATTTCCTAATCTATCTTTTACTCCTAATGGACTTGTAATTGTTGTTACTAAAAGATTTCCACCAGTTACTGCTTCATCATCTAGTCCTCTCCAATTTTTATATTTGTCTAATGCTGGTTCTCCATCGATTTCTGCTAATACTCTTGTATCATTTAGTTTTGTGATGATACCCATATCTTTTGTTTCATTATATGCTCCTGTATATACAGTGGCAATGTCATTAGCAGTATAGAAGAATGCGGCTACAACTCCATCATTGAAAATTGTATCATTATAGAAAATTGACCATTTTCCTTCTACTGTGTTATCGGCAGCACTACCTCCAAAACATGGTACACGACCGATAATATCTTGAATACCTTTAATATATTCTTCTTCCTCAGCAGGTGAAGCACTCATAAAGAAATAATCTGGTGCGTAATCAAGTCCTGCTTTTTCTAAAGCTTTTTTCGCTACTTCACGTCCTGTTTCTCTAGCACTTTTTCCTTTAGCCATTCCATAGCATGCTACTGTTAAATCATCTCCACCTAATGTTAACATACCAGCAGTACCGTCTTCATCAATCATATATCCATCTGGTGTGATAATTCCTGCTGATGAAGTACATCCAATAACATCTACATCTTTTGCTACAGATTTAATTCCTTCCATTAATTTCTTTTGATCATACCCTACAGAATTGAATAATAAACCAATTTTAGCACTTATTCCTTCGGTTGCTTTTGTAGCAGTTTCTTTTCCTGCTTCATAAGCATCTGTATTTTTACTATAACCAACTTTTGAGTTTAACATAAATATTCCTCCTTTTAGATTATTATGTTTTCTTAATACCCTTTGGTATTATAGTTAAATTATAGCATAATAAAATTTCATTTGTAAATAAAATTTTATTGGTTTACAAAAATATCAATTTAAATAGTAAAAAGATATCTAAAGCTATGCTCAACGCCTAAGATATCTCTTCATTAATTTTCGTCATAGATAGTTTATGGCAAAATCAGTATTGTTATTTTAAATTAAGTGTTAATACCTTTCTTTTTTCTTTTGGATATTCAATAAACTTAACACCACATTTTTCTAGCATTATTTTAGATGCTTGTGTTCCTTCTGTATGTTGATATTTATCTGATAAATAAATAATTTCTTTAATTCCATTTTGAATAATTAATTTTGTACATTCATTACAAGGAAATAAAGTGACATATAATTTTGCCCCTTCTAAGTCTTTTTTATTTCCTCTAAAATTAGATATTGCATTTAATTCGGCATGGCAAACAAATGGATACTTAGTATTTAAAAATTCGCCTTCTCTATCCCATGGAAAATTTTTATCTTCAAATCCATTTGGTGCTCCATTATATCCAATAGATAAAATTCTATTGTCAGCACTTACTATACATGCTCCTACTTGAGTAGATGGATCTTTACTTCTCATTGCAGATAATTCTGCTACTCCCATAAAATATTCATCCCAACTTAAATAGTCTAATCTTTGTTTATTAAATTCTTTCACTTTGATCTTCCTTTCTTAAGTTTAAGTTTAGCATAAAAATACTTGCAAACGCATATTATTTACTGGTGATTAATAATGTTTACTTTGAGAGATGCTGTATATGTTGCAAATGAATTAGGTGTTAATTTTGACTGTTTTTCTATTCAAGATTTAATTACTGGATTAAATATGGAATTAGAACATGGCTATCAAAATCCTACTACTAATATTACTAATAATGATTTATTACTTACTGCTAAAATTGTACTTGCCCATTTAAAAGAGTTTCCTAATTATTATAACAATGAATATGGACTTCCTGCTATGGAAAGGGAATTAAAAAAACATCTTATAGAAGATTATTCTTAAAATACTGATAAGATGTTTTTTAATTTTTATTTTGGAATAATTTAGAGATATTTTTTTTAGGAACTAATATTTTGATATTTTTTTGAATTTGAATATGATAGGTATCATTTTTTGCTTTTTCTAGTTTCTCACCATCGATACACCATGTTTTAGTTTCAGCATTATTAATAGTTAATTTAATTTCGTTTGTTTTATAAAAATAAATTCCTGGCACTTTACTTGGATCATACATTGTTAAAAAATATAGACTTTTTAAAATGTCTTTCTTTTTACTAATGGTACAAAGTACAACTTCAAATTTATTATCATCTAATAAAACATCTTTGTAAATATTTTTTACTCCTGCTATATGATTGGCATTAGAGATAATGATAAAAGAAAATAGGCCTCTGTATTTTTCTCCATTTACTTCATAGCTGACATCATATAACTTAGTTTTTTGAAAAAATGTTTGGAATGCTCCTTTTAAATAAGCTAAATGTCCTATTTTCTTTTTTAATGTTCTTGGTGTATCATAAGAAATATTTGTATATTTTCCAAATCCTGCTACATAAATAAAAGGATGTTTATTAATTAAGCCAATATCAAAATCTTTAATTCTTCCATTTAATGATAAATTTACATTAGATAGAATATCTTTGGTATATCCTAGCATTGCTCCAATGTCGTTTGTTGTTCCAACTGGAATATGAGTTAGTAACAAAGGATTTTTTCTTTTTAAATTGCCAGTCATTACTTCATTAAATGTTCCATCTCCACCGAAAGACATTACTAAGTCAACATTAGGTAATTTTTCTACAATTTTAATTGCATGCCCTTTATATTTTGTTTTTTTAAAAAATACTTCATCATATTTACTTTCTATGATTTTTTTAATTCCTGGTAAGTATTTTTCAACTTCTTTTCTACCAGAGTTAGGATTATAGATTATTATACATTTTTTCATTTGGTACTCCTTTCTTTTTTTATTGTAACATATTTTTATAGAAAATATTTAATTATAATAAAATCACATCTAAAATTTTAGATGTGATTCAATTTTAATTCTTATTTACAAAATGGAATAAATCCCATGAATCTTGCTAATTTTACTTGTTTTGCTACTTCTCTTTGGTGTTTAGCACATGTACCAGTAACTCTTCTTGGTAAGATTTTTCCATTTTCACTAATATATTTACTAATGATTGGAACATCTTTATAATCTACTGATTTTCCAGCACACATATGACATATTTTTTTTCTTCTTTTACCGCGAAATTCTGCCATTATTTTTCCTCCTTTTTAAAAAGGTAAATCGTTATCACTAATTTCTATTTCTTCTCCAAATGAAGCAAATGGATCCTTTTCTTCTTCAACATTCATTGTTTGGTTTGATTTTTGTGGTTCATTTGATGTTGTTGAACCATTATCACCTGCAAAATCATATGGAGTTCTTTCTACTGGTGGCTCTGGCATAGAGTTAAAATTATTTCCTCCTGCAACAGCATTTCTTGACTCTAAGAATTGAACATTAGTTGCTACAACTTCTGTAACATAAACTTTTCTACCTTCATTATTATCATAATTTCTTGTTTGTATTCTTCCTTCTACTGCAATCAATCTTCCCTTTGTCATGTATTTTCCTACATTTTCAGCAGTTTTATCCCATACAACTACATTAATAAAATCTGCTTCTCTTTGACCTGATGCTTGATTAGTAAAAGGTCTGTCGATTGCTACAGTAAATTGACATACAGCACGATTAGAACTTGTATATCTTAATTCTGGATCTCTGGTTAATCTTCCGATTAATATTGCTTTGTTCATATTACTTCTCCTTAATCCTCAATTTTTAATACTAAGTGTCTAACAACATTTTCATCGATTCTAGCAACGCGATCAAATTCTTTTGTTGCTTCGTTTGAAGATGTTTCAATGTTATATAGATAGTAGTAACCAGATTTCATTTTTTTAATTTCGTAGGCAAATTCTTTTTGGCCTAGTTCTTTTGATAGTGTAATTGTAGCTTTGTTGTTTGTTAATGTTTTTTCTAAAGCTGAAACTGTTGCTTTTCTTGCATCTTCATCTACATCTGGTCTTACGATAAACATAATTTCATATTTATTCATCTTTTCCACCTCCTTATGGTCTGTTCGGCTTAATTTAAAATTAAGCAAGGAACTTTCGTTCGACTGATATTATATCATAAATTTCTTAAATATGTAACTGTTATTTTACTCTTTTTTGTAAAAAATACTGATAGCGATTTTTATTTAAGAAAGATACTTATCTAAAGATGTGAGAATGATACTCTTTTAAAATATATTTTTTTAGACATAAGAAAATACTTATCAAGTGTTAAAAAGTTTGGTAAGTATTTTGTGTTATTCCTCTGTTAAATTTTTAAATTCATCAATAGTATCATTAAACATATTTATAGCACTTTCTACTACTTCTTTTTTGGTTAAATCAACTCCTGCTAATTTTAGAGAATCAATTGGATTCTTTTTACTACCACATTTTAAGAATGACTTATAATTTTCTACAGCATTTTCTTTTCCTGATAGAATATCATTTGCAATGTGACAAGCTGCTGATAAACCAGTTGCATATTTATAAACATAAAAATTATAATAGAAATGAGGAATTCTTGCCCATTCATACTGAATTTCTTTTTCAATCACAACATCGCTACCAAAGTATTTTTGGTTTAAAGTATAATATTTTTCTGATAAATAATCTGCTGTTAGGGGAATATCATTTTCTGCATCTTTGTAGATTGCTTGTTCAAATTCTGCAAACATGGTTTGGCGATAGATTGTTGCCTTAAATAAGTTCATTAAATTATCTAGGATAAATAATTTTTCTTCTTTATTATTACTTGTTTTTAATAAATATTTTGCTAGTAAAATTTCATTTGTAGTAGAGGCTACTTCGGCAACAAAAATAGAATAATCTCCATATTGGTACGAATTATTTTTTCTGGTGTAATAACTATGCATTGAGTGTCCTGCTTCATGAGCTAAGGTTGACATGTCATTGTATTTTTCCTGATAGTTTAGAAGGATATAGGGAGCTGTGTCATAAGAGCCTCCTGAATAGCCACCTGTTCTTTTGGAAGGGCTAGGATATACATCTACCCAATTATTTTCTAATCCTTTTGTTAAAGTACTGATATAGTCTTCTCCTAATATAGATAGAGCTTTTAAGACCGTTTCCTTGGCTTCTTCGTAAGGATAATCCTTGTTAAAATCTTTTACAATTGGTGTATAAATATCATATAAATGTAATTCATCTAAGTTTAAGATTTCTTTTTTTAAAGAATAATACTTATAGAGAATATTCATATTATTAGATACTGTATTAATTAAATTAGTGTAAATTGTTTCATCTAATTCATCATGATATAAGCACCATTCAATAGTAGAATTATATTTTTTTATTTTAGCAATTGTTATATTTTCATTAATGTTTCCTGATAATGTTGAAGCAAAGGAATTAATAAATTGTTTGTATGTTTGATAAAGTGTTTTAAAAGCATCTTTTCTTACTCTCCTATCTTTTGATTCAATATAAATTGAATAATTACTTTCTGTTAGTACTACTTCTTTTTGTGCTTCATCTAAGATAGTTCCAAAGGTCAAATCTGAATCTTTTAACAATTCATAGGTTTGATAATTATTATTGAGCATCTTGGTTAGATTGGAAAGAAGCTTTTCTTCTTCATCAGATAGGGTATGTTCTTTATAACGAAATTCTCTTTTTAAAATAATTTCATAATCTTTTAACTTTGGTTCTTCTTCATAATACTTTTCAATTTCAGGGTATTCTTTTTTTAAAATAGTTGGTGTAATAAAGAAACTAGCTTTACTCCATTTATCTAATAAATTAGATACTTTTATTTTTAAAGATTGATAAGTATTATTTGAAGTATCAGTATCAGATAATAGGCTAGTATAAGTATATAATTTATCTAAAACTCTAGAAATTTCATAATAGGTATTTATTGTTTCATAAAATTTTTTAGCATTTTCTCCCATGATATTTTCATATTTTTTAAAGTCTTCAATTAAAGTTTCTGCTTTTTTATAACATTCTTCAAACTCTTCAGTTGATTTAAAAATTTGTGTTAAATCCCATTTATATTTTTCATCAATTGCATTTCTATCCATTTTCTTCCCTCTTTCTTTTTAAACATTGAATCTAAAGTGACAGATATCTCCATCTTGCATAAGGTAGTCTTTTCCTTCTAGACGCATTTTTCCTGTTTCTTTTACTTTTAGTTCATTTCCACAGTCAATTAAATCTTGATAGCTCATGACTTCTGCTCGAATAAATCCTTTTTCGAAATCAGTGTGAATTAATCCTGCACAAGCAGGGGCTTTCATTCCTTTTTTAAAAGTCCATGCTCTTACTTCATCTGGTCCTACAGTAAAGTAAGTGGCTAGTCCCAAAAGGGAATAAGTACTTTTGATAAGGCTAGATAATCCACTTTCTTCGATGCCTAGTTCTTTTAAAAAGGCTGTTTTTTCTTCTAGTTCTAATTCTGCTAATTCGCTTTCAATTTTGGCACAAATCATGACAACTTCTGTATTTTCTTTTTTGGCATATTCTCTTACTTCTTTTACGTACTCATTTTCTCCTGCCATGATGGTATCTTCATCAACGTTTGCAACATAGATAATAGGTTTTGCAGTGATGAGACGAAAACTAGATAAGATTTTTAATTCTTCTTCTTCAAATTCTAGTTTTCTTGCAGGGATATTTTTTTCTAGGTTTTCTTTTATACGAAGAAGTAAGTTATATTCTATTAAATCATCTTTATTCTTCGAAGTTTGTGCTTTTTTGGCGATTTTATTGATTCTATTGTCAATAATTTCTAAATCAGAAAAAATTAGTTCTAAGTTGATAACTTCGATATCACGAATAGGATCAACATTTCCATCAACGTGAATAATATTTTTATCTTCAAAGCAGCGGACAACTTCAACAATTGCATCAACTTCTCTTATATGTGATAAAAATTTGTTCCCTAATCCTTCACCAGTAGATGCTCCTTTTACTAGTCCTGCAATGTCAGTAAATTCGAATGTTGTGGGGATTGTCTTGTTTGGCATATACATTTTTTCTAATACTTCGACCCTTTTATCAGGCACAATTACAGTTCCTACATTTGGTTCAATAGTTGCAAATGGATAATTTGCGGCTAATATTTCTTGTTTTGTGATTGCGTTAAAAAGCGTTGATTTTCCTACATTTGGTAGGCCTACAATTCCAGCGGTTAAACTCATGTTATTCCTTCTTTCTTTTTGTATTATAGCATAGTTATCTACTATACTTCAATTCTTTTTTTGATTTAAAATACTGAATTAAAATAAACAAAAAAAGAAAGAGAATTTTTGTGGATTTCTTTCTTATCTTGTTAATAGACTTACTGATGGAATTCTTGTTAGATTTGGATAATCAAATGAGATAGCGGGTCTTGTTTTCTTTTTTAGTTTAATTCTCCTACCTAAAAGATGATTGTTTTTTGATACTGGTTTCCTTACAATGTGTTCTTTAGCAATATCTTGTTTTGCCATTTCTCTTACGTGTAATAAATTGACATTTAATTCTTTTACTGCGTCTTTAAATATGATACCAAAAGCAATTTCCTTGTTTCGATTTAACCTTCTTTTGGAGATAAATATTGGATTTTCTTCTAAAGAACGATGAATATTTTTTGTTAGGTTATTTAAAATATGGTGATACTTTTCTTGTACTTGTTTTGAAACTTTACTCCATGATCCAAATTGAGTAGTTGGAAATAGTTTTTTTATACATTTGGAATAAATTTGTGCTTCATTTAGTTGAAATTTTATTTTTTCTTGGTTTATTGTACTTAAATTCATTTTATCGCCCACTTTCTATTCTAATAAGTTTATTATAGCATATTTTTTATTTTTTGGAGAAAAAAACTTCAATGTTTTTTCAAAAATGAAAAATAAATTATTTTCATCTTAAGATAATCTCTATTTTCACAGAACTTCTTTATCAGTATTTTAAGCAAATAAAAGAAACAAATCTTAGAAAAGAAATGTTTCTTATAGTGTTACTTTTGTTGCAATTCCTATTGGAATACCTAAAGTATAGAAAATAATTATAATTGCTAACCATAAAACAGTAAAGGCTACTGTATATGGTGCCATTAGGGAAATCGCTCTAGAGATTGTTACGGGATCATTTTTCTTTTTATTATAAATTTGAAGAAATCCAATTAAAATAACGAAGTAAGTAAATAATGGGGTAATTCCTTTTACTGAACTATCTGCTGCTCTAAATACGGCTTGAGCAAATTCTGGTGTAAGGGAACTTTGCATAAACATTGGTACAATAATTGGGGCTAAGATTGCCCATTTTGTTGATGATACTGGTACTAGTAATGTAGAAACTAATGTTAAGAAAAAAGTTACTAATACTAAAACGATTCCTGTTAACTGTAACTCACTTATCCAGTTGGTTAGACTTGCTACTACAAATACTCCTAAATTAGTTTGTTTAAAAATCAAACAAAATTGAGCAGCAAAGAAGATTAAGACAAGAAGTGAAGATAAATCTTTTAAGTAATAATTCATTCCATCGACAAAATCACGATTATTTTTGAAAGTTTTTACCCTTAATCCATAAACCAATCCTGCTAACATAAGAAGGAAACTAAAGATGAATACCGAACCTTTATAAAAGTAAGAATTACTTCCAAATAGTTGATTAACATAGCCTGAATCTTTTAGGTAAAGAAGTAAGCCAGAGAATGGTAATCCTGGAATAATACAATAAATAATAGGGAGAAGAATTACGACTACTGAGATAATAGCAATGATTAGTCCTTTTATTTCTGTTTTTGTTGGTTCTTGTTTTCTGTTTTCAATTTCTTCTTCTTCAAAATTATATTTTCCTAATTTAGGAATGATTACTCTTTCTGTAATAATGGTTCCAATATATGCTACTAATAATGTACTTATTATCATAAAAATAAGATTTCCATTTGTTTGAACTTTATAAGTAGCATCTAGAATTGTTGTTGCTGATTTTGTATAAGGAAGTAAGCTGCTATCTAATGAATTTGCGACAATATTTGCACCTGATCCAAAGGTTATTCCTGCAAATGCTGCACAGATCCCCGCGGATGGGTGTCTTCCTAAATCTCTAAACAAAATGGCAGCCATTGGAATTAGAATGACATAGCCAACATCATAGAACATTGAGAAAATTACTCCTAATAATACAATTAAGAAAGTTAACATCTTTCTTGGAAATACT
>JAQXQC010000041.1 GCA_029100965.1 Bacilli bacterium
TTGTCACGTTTTCAAAGACAACTTACTCTAGAACTTAATCGTGAACCAACAGATGAAGAACTTGCTAAAAAGATGGGAATGCCTGTTGATAAGGTCAGAGAAGTAATTAAGATAGCACAAGATCCTGTTTCTTTAGAAACTCCAATTGGAGAAGAAGATGACTCTCATTTAGGAGACTTTGTAAAAGATGAAAGAAGTATGTCTACTGAAGAATATACAATTCATGAATTATTAAAAGATGAAATTAGTGATGTTTTACTTACTTTAACTGAAAGAGAAGAACAAGTATTAAGACTTAGATTTGGATTAGATGATGGTTCTTGTAAAACTCTAGAAGAAGTAGGACAGATGTTTGGTGTTACTAGAGAGAGAATTCGTCAAATTGAGGCTAAAGCACTACGAAAATTAAGACATCCTTCTAGAAGTAGAAAATTAAAGGATTTTTTGAATGACTAAGTTATCTTCTAGGCTACAAAAAATTAGTGATTTAGTAGAAGAAAATCATACATTTATTGATATTGGTTGTGATCATGGTTTTTTATCGATAGAACTTGCTAAAAAATATCCAAATGCAAAAATTGTTGCTAGTGATATTAATGAAAATGCTTTAAAGAATGCTAAAGATAATATTCAAAAATTTCATTTACAAGATAGAATTTCTATTATTCAAAGTAATGGTCTTGAAAATCTTTCTATTTTAGATGATACAACAATTATTATTTCTGGTATGGGTTCTCATACTATTGTTGGTATTCTTTATCAAGGATATAAGAAACTAAAAAAAGTTAATACTTTAATTTTACAAAGTAATAATGATTTGGATTTTTTACGGTCTAAAGTCGTTAGACTTGGTTATTTTATTCAAGAAGAAAAATTAGTAAAAGATGCTGGAATTATTTATACAGTTATTGTTTTTAAAAAAGGATTTCGAATATATTCAAAAAAAGATATTTATTTAGGTCCTTGTTTAAGAAAAGAAAAGTCTTCTCTTTTTCAAGAAAAAGTACAGGATGATTTAAAGAAAATGGAATCATTTTATCCTAATATTCCGAAAAGTCATTATGAATATCGAAGGAAAATCAAATGGAAAATTAAAATGTTACAAAAAATTATAGTTGGAAAAAATGAGGAAAAAAGCAAAAATTAATCTAAGGTTAATTAAATTGCTTTTTTTTTGATTTTATATTATAATTTAGTTAATTAAAGGGGGAATATTATGAAAGAAATGGTTTTTCAAATACCTTTTTATGGTAAAGCTGGTTCTATTAGTAAAGTGGAGGCTGTTTTGAGAGAAGACCATATTCATCATTACTTGCGATATGAATATGATATTAAAGGTCGTGAGAAGCAACCCCAGATGATACCTAAAAGGCAACTTAATAAGTTGAAAGAAAATTATTTTCAAGATTTAAGAGAGTGGCTAGCTTGTAATCAATCAAAATATTTGGAGAAGAAATCTAAACTTTATTCTCCAAAAAATAATAATTTTAAAAAGATTTGCATGGATGCAGCGTTATTTTTAGGAGTAGCAATGTCAGGATTTGTACTAGCTTGTCTATCTATTAATGCTGTTGGAATGGGATTAGCAACAGGGTTTGGAATTACTGTATTTGGTGTTGCAGGAACATTTGGTATTATGAAGGCAACAGAAGCAGCAAATTATAAAGTAAATAAGAAAAATTTATCATTTTGTGAGCAGTATAAAAGTTTTGAACAAAAAATTAATGAATATAATATTGAAAGAGATAGAATTAAGAAAAATAAAAATAACTTTACTAAATATCAAGGAATTATACTTGATAAGAGTAATGAAAATACATTAAAAAAGACAAGAGTACTAGAAAAGTAGCTGTTGTCTTTTTTTGACATGAATTTGCTTGATTTATTTCACAAAAAAACCCTTGATAAACAAGGGTAAATATCTACATGGGACGGATGGTGGGACTCGAACCCACGCATGTTGGAACCACAATCCAATGTGTTAACCCCTTCACCACATCCGCCATGACAATTAATATTTTATCATAAAGACTTAGGAAAATCAATCTTTTTTTGTATATTTAGAGAAAATTTTTATATAGTATAATGTGATATTGTATGGAAAAAGAAAGATATATTAAAGAGAAAAAGATTGCTCATCGAGGAGTGCATGAAAAATACTTAGAAAATACTATTCCTGCTTTTCTAGAAGCGGTGAAAAGAGGATATGCGATTGAGCTAGATATTCAATTTACAAAAGATAAAAAAATTGTGGTTTTTCATGATGAAAGTTTGAAAAGGATTTTTGGAGTGAATAAGTATATTTCTTTTCTTGATTATGAAGAAATTAATAAATGTTACTCATGTATTCCGTTATTAAGTGAAGTGCTTGAATTGGTGAAGGGAAAGGTAACTTTATTGATCGAAATAAAGTGGGATAAGAGGATGAAATCTTTTATTAGAAATCTAATTAATTTGTTAAAGAATTATCAGGGAGAAGTTTATTTGATGAGTTTTTATCTTTGTCCTTTTTACTATTTAAAAAGATATCGTTCTCATTTTAAGTTTGGTTATCTTTTAAATCGTTATTTGCCAAATTATTCTTTTTTAAAACTTATTTTAAAATTTAATCTCTTTCGTTTTGATTTTTTGGTAGTAGATTTGTTTTTATTGAAGGATCCAATTATTTGTCGATTTTATCAAAAAAATTACTTATTGGGATATACTATTTATAGTTATCAGGAATATTTTAAATATCAGGAATATGCTGATAATTTTATTTGGGATTCTTATCATTATTAGAATTAATATAGAAAATTAGGGAAAGTATGGAGAAGTATTTTAGTATTCTAATAGTAAATTTTTTACTAACATTAAAAATATTTGATAAAATAATAATAGAAAGAGTGATAAATATATGGAGATAAAGGCTAGAATAAATGAATTAACGGATTTATTAAATGATGCAAATTATCATTACTATATTGAAGATAGATCAATTATTACAGATCAGGAATTTGATAAATATTTAAAAGAATTGACTGAATTAGAAATGGAATATCCTGTTTATAAGAGAAGTGATAGTCCAACGCAGAGAGTAGGGGGAAATGTTTTAGAGGGATTTGAGAAGGTTACACATCGTATTCCTATGCTTTCTATTGAAGATGTATTTAATGAAGAAGAGATAATTAATTTTGAGAAAAGGATTCGAAAGGAAGGGTATCATCCAGAATATGTTTGTGAACTTAAGATTGATGGACTATCGGTTTCTGCTTATTATGAAAATGGGGTGTTGGTTCGGGCAGCTACAAGAGGAAATGGTAGTGTTGGGGATGATATTACTAATAATGTTAAGACTATTAAAAGTTTACCACTTAAGTTAAAGAAAAATGTTACTATTGAGGTACGTGGGGAAATTTATATGAGTCGAGATACATTGAAAAAAATTAATTTAGAAAGAGAAAAGGAGAATAAACCTCTTCTTCAGAATTGTCGAAATGCGGCTTCTGGTTCGATTAAATTACTTGATAGTAGGGAAGTGGCTAAGAGAAAATTGGAGTGTTTTATTTATCATTTGCCTAATCCTGAAGATTATGGTCTTAAGACTCATGAAGAAGCTTTAAATTTTATGAAGAGTTTGGGATTTAGGACAAATCCTAATAATCGAGTGGTTAAGAATATTGATGAGATTATGAATTTTATTCAAGAGAAGGGAAGGTTAAGAGATAGTTTGCCTTATGACATTGATGGAATTGTTGTGAAAGTTAATGATCTTGCTACTCAAAAGAAATTAGGTTCTACTTCTAAATATCCAAGATGGTGTATTGCGTATAAATTTCCTGCTAAGACTGTTTATACAAGATTAATTGATATTTTGTTTACGGTTGGTAGGACTGGTCAGATTACTCCTAATGCAATATTAGAGCCTGTTATTGTTCAAGGATCAACAATTAAGAAAGCGACACTTCATAATGAAGATAATATTATTCATAAAGATATTCGTATTGGGGATATTGTTTCTATTTATAAGGCTGGTGATGTTATTCCAGCAGTTGGAGAACCTTTGATTGAAAGAAGAACTGGTACGGAGAAGCCTTTTCAAATGATAGAAAATTGTCCAATATGTGGAAGTAAAATTATTCGTAAAGAGTCTGAAGCAGATTATTTTTGTCCTAATGTACATTGTCCTGCTCGTCATGTTGAGAGTTTAATTCATTTTGCTAGTAAAGATGCAATGAATATTGAAGGTTTAGGAGATGCGATTATGGAGGATTTGTATAATTATGGATATATTAAGGATATTAGTGATATTTATTTATTAAAAAATTATGAAAAAGAATTAGAACAGTTAGAAGGATATGGGAAGAAATCAGTAGATAAATTATTTCAAAATATTGAAAATAGTAAGAAAAATAGTTTGGAAAAGTTGTTATTTGGCTTGGGAATTAAACAAGTTGGGAATAAGACGGCTAAAATACTTAGTCAGAAATTTTCTCATTTAGATAATTTGATGAAGGCAACAATTGATGACTTGACTGTGATTCCTGATATTGGTCCTATTATTGCTTGGAATGTAGTAGATTATTTTCAGCAAGAAGTTAATCAGCAATTGATAGAAAAATTAAAGCAATATGGGGTAAATATGGAATACTTATCTTCTGATGTGATTGTAGATGATGATTTTTTAAATAAGACTTTTGTTTTAACGGGAACTTTAGGTCAGGTTACTAGGGATGAAGCAAGCCGTCTAATTGAAGAAAGAGGTGGAAAAACCACTTCTTCTGTAACGAAGAAGACTTCTGTTGTTGTAGTGGGAGATAATCCTGGTAGTAAATATAATAAAGCAGTGGATTTAAATATTGAAATTTGGAATGAGAAAGAATTTTTAGAGAAAATAAATAAAACCAATTAGGGGAGTGAACCTAATTGGTTTTTTAGGAGTAGTAACTAATATTTTTAGAGGTGTCTATTAGTTTGTAACATTACTTACAATTAATCTTTTTATTTCTTTATCACTTAGTATTTTTCCTTGACTAATAATTTTATCATTGATTACTAATGCAGGAATCATACTAACGTTATAGTTCTTTTTGTCAGTAGCATGATTTAATTCTTCGATTTGAACATCTTTGTTCAGTTTTTTACTTACTTGTAAAATCATGTTTTTTAGACGTTTTCCGGTTGAACAGTTAGAACCGACTATTTTTATCTCGATAAGCATCACCTTCCTTTCAACTAAATTCAGTATACAACTAAATTATGGGAGAAATGTCGAATAATTTTGTTAATATATAGAAATTTTTAGAATACGCTAAAGTAGGTGATATTTGATGAAAAGAGATCTTTTTCTTTTGCTAGTATCGACACTTTTTATTTTGATGTTAGTGTATTTTTATGAACAGAAAGAACAATTTTTGAATAAAAAGTTACAATTAAATGAAAATACTTATATAGAATATCCTTATTTTCATAGAAAAGAGATTGATCAATATATTTATCAATATTTGAATTCTTATCTTGGAGAAGATAACCGCTCTTTATTTATTGATTATGATTATAATTATCTTGAAGATGAGAAATTAGTTCGTTTACTATTTTATATTTATGAAGAGAATGATGTTATTGTTAAGGAGAGTGTTAAGGAATTTGTATTAGATTTAGAGAAGGATAAAGTAGTTAAGGTATTTATGGTTAAACCAACTATAAAGATGTATGATAATTTTTATCAAAGACTTATTCAAATGAATAAGCCAATGATTGCTCTTACTTTTGATGATGGTCCTAATTATAATACAAATAAAGTTTTAGATATTTTGGAGAAATACCAGGTTAAGGCGACTTTCTTTCTTTTAGGGTGTAATATTGTTCATCATGAAGATATTATTCAAAGAATGAGTAATTTGAATATGGAGATAGGAAATCATATGTATAGTCATAAGTTGCTTACAAAATTAAAAAATGAGGAGATAAAAAAAGAGATAAAGATAGTTGATGATGCTGTTTTTTCTATTATTGGTCGATATCCAACTTTAATAAGACCTAGTTATGGAACTTATAATAAGAGAATTCAAAATGTTTTAGATCGACCAATTATTATTTGGAATATTGATACTTTAGATTGGAAATATCATAGTTCTAAAAATATTTATAAAAGAGTAATGAAGGATGTTAGTGATGGTGATATTATTTTGATGCATGATATTTATCGGGCTACGGCAAATGGTTTAGATTTAATTATTCCTAAGCTTTTAGATGAAGGGTATCAGTTTGTTACGGTTTCTGAACTTTTATATTATAAGGATATTGAGATAAAGCAGGGAAGAGTTTATAGCGATGCAAAAAAATAGAATTTTTAGTTCTATTTTTTGTAGTTTTTAATTGTTAGTTAGTTTTTTTACAGTAGTAGTGTAAGTGGTGTTTTCTTGTTGTAGGGTATAAAATACTTCAAGATTTCCTTCTCTAGAGAGATATAATTTGTAGTTATTATTTAGATCTTTTATTGTGTAGTTAGTTGAATTTACTTTATTCCAATAAGAAATATTATCGGAGATTGCTTTTGTTATAAAATCTTTTTCAATATTATATAGTTTTAATATTTCATCTTTTGATAACATTTTATTCTGTTTTACATCATAGATATAAGAATTGAATAGGGGAGATGTTCTTTTTTCGGTACAAATGTCTATTCCTGTTATCTCATAAGCGATTCCTATTATGTTATTTGTTTCGTATAGAAATTCTCCCATCATGTAAATTTTTCGATAATTATAAATATCTTTTACTTCGTCACATTCTGTACTATCTAAGTTAGAATTAATTACTTCATTATATTTTTCTTCTACAATTTTATTTGTTTCTTTTATCGCTTTATCTAATAGAGGATATGATTTATTTGAAGTGATATATCTTAAAGTATTATTAACATATTTACATCTTTCATTATCAGGATTCTTACAGTGATTAAACTCTTTTGTTTCTATTTTAAATATTTCTTCTTTTTTGTTTTGATGAATTGTTGTAGTAGTATTTTGGCTAAAAACTTTATTTTTTGTTAGTAAAAATATAATAAAACTTATTGTAATAATTATTAATATTATTAAAGTAATTATTAATGTTTTTCTTTTATTCATATTTAATCCTTTCGTTACCCGACACATGTATTTGAACAGTCTGCTGTTGCTTCAGCTGCAGTTTCTCTTAAACAGCCTTTCCATATGTATACAGTATTTTTATTATATGTTGTTGTGAAGTAATTTCCTGATTGTCCATTAATGACATATCCCCTAATATTGTTTTTTTTTGTCCTTTTAGAGGCATTATATGTACAATCGTGCCAATCGGGTATAGAATTTAAACAAGTGTATCCATCTCTACATAAATACCATTTTGCACTCCAATTAACACTTAAAGTAACATTTTGATCTCCGCTTGCTAGATTTGGACATAATTGTGTTGGAGTATAACTTACATCTTGATTATAAGTAGTAGAATCATTTATCCATTCTTTTGCGGTAACTAGATGGTAATGAGATGAGTTTGTTGCATTGTAGTATCCTCCTTTTGCATTTCTTAAATCCCATGCATCATCTGTATATTCTAGTTCTTTTTTTAAGTCTTTACTATGGCTATTGAAAGTTCCTCCATTTGGGCTGAATGTGATGGTACAAACATTTGGTCTCCATTGAGCATAGAAGGTGAAATCCCCCGTTGTCCATGTCCAAGTTCCTGAAAATTTAGTTCCTCCACTGGCAGCTGAATACCAACCAGTGAATGTATATCCGGTTCTTAATGGAATATAATTATCTATATTATAACTGTTTCCATATTTTGCTGGCCAAGTTAAAGGAGTATTACCTTTGGAGGTACCACCATTTAAATTCATTGTTGCTGTGAATGCGTTTCTTGTCCATTTTGCATAAAGAGTTTGGTCGTTTAGTTGATTTACTATAGTGGTATCTGTAATTTGATTTCCTGTTCCTTGGGAATTTTCATACCAACCTTTAAATGAATATCCTGTTTTGCTTGGTGTACAAAGTGAACCGTATGCTTGCTTGTAGTAGATGTCTTTTGTTTGACTTCCACATCCAACTCCACCATTATCATTATATCTAAGTAAAAATTTGGAATTTTTGATTTCACATTCTATTTCTTTATCTTCTTTACTGTTATCATTCCATTGATATCCATAATTTAATTTGGCAGTTATTTTATATTTTCCTACTTCTTTTTGGATATTATTGATTAGAGTATATCCAGAATTATTTTCAATTAAATTTTGATAACTGAAATTATAATATAGATTGTTATTTTTGCAAACAGGAATGTTTACTGCTTTTTTTGTTATTTTACCAATAGTATAGGTAGCAGTTGCTTGAGTATAATTTTTGGATTCTGATGGTGTTAGAGTAAAAGTAATATAAATGGTATTTTTTGATGTAGCATATTTTTTTATGGTTGCTTCTTTAGAAATATCTTTTTGGATATTATTATCTGTGTTAAAGCTTGCTGATGCGATTGCTTTATTGGAACTTTTTATTTGAACTGTTCCTGAAACATTACTTTGTAAATTGATTGTTGCATTAGATAAATCTGTTCCTTCTTCTCCATTAGGTGAGAGGATAAAATATGGTGTTTGTTTTTTTATTGTACAAGTGAACGTTTTATCAGAAGTCGTATCATCGCTCCAGATATAGGTTTGTTCTCCTTCAATTGAATCTTTTAGTTTAGCCGTTGCTTTGTAATTTCCAGCATCTTTTCCTTTTAGTTCTTCAATATTAAAGTAAGTATTGTTATATGGCTTAATTAATGCTTGTTCATTTCCGCTATAGTAAATGATATTACAGTAATCTTTTGCTGTAGGAATTTCTATTTTTTGAATGCTATTACTACATTTTCCTTTATTGTCGAATTCTTGACTGATAATATTTTTATCTTGATCTCTTGTTACGATGATATATCTAGATTTGGGAATTTTGTCTTGATATTTTGAAGAAATATCTTTATTTGAAATATATCCCTTATTAATTAAAGAATCTATTGATACACAAGAAAATTTATTATTATTGTTATCTTTATCATCAATCCAAGCGATATCATTAGCATATTCTTCTACATAAGTATTTGCTGTTTTTTTGATATTATTTAGTGCAAGTACTTGAGATTTTTCTTCTGACTTCTTAATTGTATTTGTAACTATGGTGATTCCTCCTCCTAGAACTAGACTAATTAATAGTATTGTTGCGAGTAGTTCTATTAGGCTGAATCCTTTTTTTCCAATTGTAATTTTTTTCAATTTTTTCACTCCTTCTATTTTTAATAAGTCACTTCTATGTTTATCTTATCTATGTTTCATCTTATCATAAATAGTTATGAAATTCAATATTGTTTTTTTCTAAAAAATAAATTATAATTAAGTCTAGGTAAGGTGATGAGGTAATGAGGAGAATAAAAAATGATAATAAGGGGTTTACCTTGATAGAGTTATTGGCTGCTTTAGTTATTTTAACAGCTATTATGTCAATAGCGATTCCTAGTATTTCTTCTTCTTTAGAAAGAACTAAAGTTAAGCAAGATGCTACTAAGAAAAAATTGTTAGAGAGTGCGGCTGAACTTTATGTAACAGATCATAAGAATGCAATTTATAAAAAATTGAACAATAAAAATTCTTGTTATATTGCTTTAGATTTGTTAGATGTAAATGATGAAAATAAAAAAGATAGCGATGGAAATGCGCTTAATGGGGTTGTTGAATTTACTAAACCTGATACTTATAATTATAAGGATAGTAGTAGTTTCGCTCCCTGTTTATAGAAAGAAGGATTAAGATGAAGAAAGTGTTACTATGTATATTAGATGGTGTAGGAATTAGTGAGAAGGAATATGGGAATGCGTTTTATCATGCTTCTAAGCCAACAATTGAGAGATTGATGAGAGAGTATCCTAATACGACTTTAGAGGCAAGTGGTGAAGCTGTTGGTCTTCCTTTTGGCCAAATGGGAAATAGTGAAGTAGGGCATATGAATATTGGAGCTGGAAGGATTGTTTATCAACCTTTAGGCTTAATTAATGCTAAAATTAAGGAAGGTTCTTTTTATGAGAATAAAGTACTTCTCAGTATTTTTGATCATGTAAAAGAAAATCATAGTAAGTTGCATGTTATGGGATTACTTAGTGATGGAGGAATTCATTCTCATATTCGTCATTTTTATGCGATATTAGAAGCGGCTAAGAGATATGGAATAGGGAATGTTTATTTTCATATTTTTACTGATGGTAGAGATACTAGTCCTTATTCTGGGAAAGAGTATATAGAAGCTTTAGAAGAAAAATTTCGAGAGTTAGGATTGGGAAGTGTTGCTAGTATTAGTGGAAGATATTATGCAATGGATAGAGATAATAATTATGATCGGGTAAAACTTGCTTATGATGCAATGACTGTTGGTAGTGAGAAGACTTACTCTACAGCAATTGATGCTTGGGAAGAAAATCAAAAGAATAATATTACTGATGAATTTATTGTTCCTGCTACTATTAATCGTGATGGTTTGATTGAAGATAATGATGGAATTGTTTTTGCAAACTTTAGACCTGATCGTGTTAGAGAGTTAGCAAGTTGTCTTACGAATGAAGAAAATCATGGTTTTGAGAGAAAGGTATTAACTAATCTTAAGATGGCTACTTTGATGCCGGTTAGTGATGAGGTAAAATCTGTTCCTATGTTTCATTTAGAAGATTTAGTGAAGACATTAGGAGAGTATGCTAGTACTTTAGGTCTTAGTCAACTTCGTATTGCTGAGACAGAGAAATATGCTCATGTGACTTACTTTTTTGATGGGGGAGTAGAAAAAGATTTAGAAGGAGCTTCTCGAATTTTAATTGCTTCTCCTAAGGTTGCTACTTATGACTTAAAGCCTGAAATGAGTGCTTATGAGATTACTGATTCTTTGTTAAGAGAAATTGATGGTAATCATCCAGATTTGATTATTTTAAATTTTGCTAATGGAGATATGGTTGGTCATACGGGTAATTATAATGCTGCAGTTATGGCGGTTGAGACTTTGGATAAGTGTATTGAAAAAATTATTTCTCATGTTGATTTAGAAGAATATGATGTAATTATTACTGCTGATCATGGAAATTGTGAAGTGATGATTAATGATGATGGAAGTATAAATACTCAGCATACAACGAATGTTGTTCCGTTTATTGTTCTTTCCCATGAGGTAAATTTGAGAAAAGGTAAGCTTGGGGATATTGCTGTTACAATTTTGGATTTGATGGGGCAACCTATTCCTAAAGAAATGACAGGGAGTAGTTTGTTAGTGAAATAATGTTTTATTTAGAAAAAGGTAAAAACTTGACAAAAAATAAAAATCCTTTATGATATTATTTATTTTTTTGAAAGAGAGGGTTAAAGTTTTTTACTTTTAGAAAGAAGGATATGATGAAAAGAAAAAAGAAGGTAAGGCTAAAGATTGGTAATGTTCTAATTTCGATTTTTCTTCTTATGATAGTAGTAGGAGGAATAATTGTGATAAATTATGATAAAAATATGAAAGATAAAGAGAAGAGTAATTCAACTGAGGTAAAGAAAGAGAAGAAAGAGGTAAATGATACAAGTAAGGTGACAAAAGATTTAGAGAAGGCTCCGGTTAATTCTATTTCCTTTGATGCTTTATCTGATGGAGAATATGTTACAGAAAAGGGATATACTTTGATAATTAAGAATAAAACTGCTTATATTGATGGAAATGTGATTGCTAATAAGACTTATGGTATTCCTGAAGATTATCAACCTGAAGATCCTTATCACTCTGTAGTTGGGGAAAGATGTAATGATTGTATTGATAAGAAGGCAATGGAAGCTTTTTTATTGATGCAAAGTGATGCTAAGGCATTGGGATTAAATATTTATATTGCTAGTGGTTATCGTTCTTATAAGTATCAGGTTAATCTTTATGATAAGTATGTTTCTACTAGTGGAAAGGCAGGAGCTGATACTTATTCTTCTAGACCAGGGCACTCTGAACATCAAACAGGAATGTGTTTTGATTTAAATAGTATTGATGATTCTTTTGCTAATACTGATGAGGGAAAATGGGTACATGAGAATGCTTATCGTTATGGATTTGTCATTCGCTTTCCTAAAGGAGCAGAAAAATATACTGGTTATCAATATGAGTCTTGGCATTTAAGATATGTAGGTACTTCTCTTGCTAAAAAACTTTATCAAAATGATGAATATGTTTCTTTGGAAGAATATTATGGAATTACTAGTACTTATGAATAATTATTAGGGTGTTTGGTTATTATTTAGAAAGAAGGGATTGTTATGAATAATAAATTTTTATCGAAAGTATTTAGTTGGTTTGGAATAGGACTTTTGGTTACTTTTTTAGTAGCGTATATTGTTAGTACTAGTATTTCGGCATTATCGTTTATTTTTAGTGGGTCTACTTATTTAATTATTGTGTTGTTAGAATTTGGAGTTGCAATTTGGCTTTCTGTTCGTATTCATAAGATGTCAAGTGGGTTAGCGAAAGGTCTTTATCTTGCTTATAGTGCTTTGACTGGGTTAACTTTTTCTAGTTTATTTGTTGTGTATGAGTTGACTAGTATTATTTGGATTTTTTTAGCGAGTGCTCTTGTTTTTGGCGTTTTTGCTTTATTAGGAAAAAGTGGACATTTTGATTTGTCTAGATATGGTGTTTATTTATTAATTGCTTTACTTGGCTCGGTTATTTTAGAGGTAATCAATATCTTTTTGGTGAATCACACATTAGATATGATTATTTGTGTTGCTGTTTTAGCTATTTTTGTTACTTATGTTGCGTATGATGTACAAAAAATTATTACTCGCTATGATGATAGTAATGAGGCAATGGCAGTTTATGGGGCTTTTGATTTATATCTTGATTTTATTAATATATTCTTGAGGTTAATTCAGTTATTTGGAAAAGAAAGAAATTAAAGAATAAAAGATAAAATTTTAATAGATGAAAAGCATATTTTTGGTTTGACGAATATGCTTTTTTCTTGTCCGAATTTTTGTTTGATTTAGATTAATGATAATAGGAGGTTTTATGATGAAAAAATATAGATTTTATTCTCATCCGAGATTTATTGCTGTTGTTTTAGCAACGGTTACTATTGGTTCTGGTGTGTTGATTATTCGTGAGAGAAAGAAAAATGATCAAGTGAATGCTAATTCTGAATATTGTGTTGGATATTTAGATTTAAATCTTTTTAATAACAATCTTTTCAAAAGAGTTGGGAAAGGAAATTTTCTTTTGTTAGATATTGGAGATCATGATACAGATGGATGTTATTTTTTAAAACAAAAATTAGATTATTGTCAGAAAAATGGGATAGATGTTGGTTTAATTATTTCTAGTGATTCTAATACTTTAGGAGATGTTTATTTAGATGTTTCTTTTGTTAAAAATTTGATTAAACAGTATTCTATTTCTTATCCTGTTTATCTTGATGTTGATTGTCTTTTTGATCATCCTAAATTGCGCTATGATGAGGCTTTGTTGATGATAAAGACTGTTGTCCAAAAACTTAGGGATAGTCATATTGCTGTTGGGATTTATGGTAAGAAAGAAAATATAAATCAAGAAAGAATGAAGGGTATAGTTGATGATTGTTATACTTTTTATAAAGATGATAATAAAGATAGTCAGATGAAGAGTAGATATTTAGAAAATGGTAATGTTGGGTATTTGTATACGGATAAAAGTTTGAAGCAGGAACTTATTCAAAATCATAATAATCTTAAATCTCTTATTTTGGAAGATGAATATGTTGTTTATGATGATTCTTTTGATTTTCAAAAGTTGGCTAAATCTTGCGGACTTTCTGTTTGGGACTTGAAAGAATATAATGGATTAAATTTTCCTTTTTCTTTTCTTCAGGAAGGGGATATTATTGAAGTTCCTTCTTTAAATTATCAAACAAGAAGACATTTATCTAATCATCCTAAATTGGGGATTGATGTTTCTTTATGGCAAGATGAGATAGAATGGGAGAAAGTTGATGCTAATTATGCTATTATTCAAATTAGAGATTTTGCTAAAGATAGTATAGATCCTTATTTTAATACTAATGTAATGGGATGTATGAAGAATCATATTCCTATGGGATTTTATATATTTTCTAGGGCTACTACTGTTGATGAGTTGAAGAGGGAGATTTCTTATGTAAAAAAGAAGTTGGAAGGAATTGAAGTTACTTATCCTGTATATTTGGATTTGGAAACGGATTTTTGGCAATTAAATACTTCTGAAGAATATGTTCAAAATAAAGAATTTTATCAGAAGTTTATTCAAACTTGGGAAGAAGAAATTAAGTTAATGGGATATACTCCTGGTATATATTGTAGTCAAGATTTATATCAAAATTTGAATGAAGCAACTGGAGGACAATTAGAAAACTTATCTTGTTGGGTTGCTGGAGGAGAATATTATGATAAAGTTATTTCTTTAAGTGATGATTCTTCTCTTCATGTTTCTAATGATGAAAAAGTGGAAATTAAGCAGGTTAGTTCTAAAGGTATTATGGAAGGAATTTCTAATTATGTTGATGTTGATTATGGTTATTATGATTATGAACAGGAAATTCCTTGTATAGAGAATACGTTTTATCGTTTTAATCATGAAGTAGATTTTATCAAAAAAATGGGAATAGGTATCGGAGTTATTTATGTTTCTGTAAGAGTTAAATTATTTCATCGCAAGAAAAGAAGAAGGAAGAGAAAAAGAAGCAGAATTGATTGATAACATAAAGTTAATATTGCGTTAAAATATTGACACTTGCTACTTAAATATAGTACAATTAAAAATGTTTCAGAAGAAGGAGTTGAAAGATAATGAAAAAGACAAAGATTATTTGTAGTATTGGTCCTGCTACACAAAGTTGGGAGAAATTTAAGGGAATTGTAGATGCTGGTATGAATGTTGCTAGAATTAACTTTTCACATGCTACATTAGAAGAGAGAAAACAAGATGAGGATTTAGTAAAGAGAGCTAATGATGAATTAGGGACAAATATTGCTATTCTTTATGATACAAAAGGACCAGATTTAAGGACTTGTACTTTTGATGGTGATTATATTGAATTAGTAGAAGGAAGTACTATTCGTATTGTTGAAGAAGATTTAAAGGATAAAGGAAATAAGGAAAAAATTTCATTTAACTATCGTAATATTGTTAAAGATTTGAAGGTAGGAATGAGTGTTCTTTTAGATGATGGATTTTATAAGTTAGTTGTAGAAGACGTTGAAGATGATGGTGCTAGTGTTGTTTGCCGTATTATTAATGGAGGAACAATTAAGTCTCGTCGTGGAGTATGTATTCCAGGTATTAAATTAGATATTCCATTTGTATCTGAAGATGATAAGAAAGATATTCAATATGCTTGTGAACATGATGGAGATTATTTGGCATTATCTTTTGTGAATAGTGCTGATGATGTTCAAGAAGTAAAAAAATTATGTGCTCAATTTGGTAAGCCTAATATGAAAATTATTTCTAAAGTTGAAACTCAATATGCTATAGATAATTTAAAAGAGATTGTTGGGATGAGCGATTATATTATGATTGCTCGTGGAGATTTGGGTATTGAAACTGGTGTTGAGAATTTACCACTTTATCAACAAATGATGATTGATGAATGTCATTTACAAGGCAAGGGTGTTATTATGGCTACACAAATGATGAGTTCAATGAAACATAATATTCGTCCTACTAATGCTGAGGTTACTGATGTTGCTAATGCTGTTCTTCAAGGTTGTGATGCAATTATGACTAGTGATGAAACAACTATGGGTGAATATCCAGTTGAGACTATTCAAAAAATGAATGAAATTTGTGAAAGTGTAGAAAGTTATTGCCGTTTTGAAAATGATAGTTTTGTTAATACGGCAAAAGATATTACTTCTATTATTGCTGAGAGTGTTGTTACAGCTAGTAATGATATTGAAGCTAAAGTTATTGTTGCGGCAACAATGTCTGGACATACTGCAAGAAAGATTAGTAATTTAAGACCAGTTGCTCCAATTTTAGCTACTGTTCCTAATGAAAAAGTTGCTCATGAGTTAGCACTTAATTATGGGGTATATCCAGTTCTTGTAAAAGAATATAATTCTACTGATGAAGTAGTTAATGATGGAAAAGAAAAAGCTGTTTCGTTTGCTAATTTGAATAAGGGAGATCATGTTATTATTACTGGAGGATTTCCTAATACGGGAAATAAGATTACAAACTTTATGAAAATTGAAGAAATTTAATAATAAAAAATGCAAGGTTTTGTTCCTTGCTTTTTTGTTTGGAAAAATACATTTAAGTATTTTACTTTTTGTTAACAATTTCTAAGCCATCTGGTATTAAAATGTTAAGATAATTTAACATTTCTTCTTTGGTATATTTAAAGTCACTCATTAGCCATTCGGTTCCGGCACTAAATACTGCTCCTAAGTAGAAGGTAGCAACAAAATTACTAGGTATTTTTACTTTTTGTTCTGATTTGTCTATTCCTTCTATAATTTCTTTTTTGAATGTGTCGTATATCATATCCATCATGATTCCATTTTTGTTTGTTTTTCCAATAGCAACATAAATTTCTTTCTTTTCTTCTACATGATCGAGGAATAGAGAAATCATTTCTAAGTAATATTCTTTTGTATTTTTGATGCTAGTATTTTTTTCTAATTCTTTTTCTAGAGATTCTTTTAATGTATCAATATAGGAAGAGAGTAGTTCATATTTATCTGAATAGTGAGAATAGAAAGTAGAACGATTGACTAGGGCTTTTTCACAGATGTCTGATACTTTTATTTCCTCAAATGGTCTATCACTCATTAATTTGATTAGGGTTTGATAGAGATTATTTTTTGTTTTTATAATTCTTAAATCTGTCTTTTTATTCATTTTTTCATCACCTTTTATCATTATATTCATTAAACAAACATTTGTAAAGTTATGCAACAAAAATTGTTTATTTATACAACAATTAATAGACAAATGTTGAATAATATACATTAATCTTCTTTTGTTAGTGAACTTTTCTATTTCTTGTAATATGATATCTAACGAATGGAGGTAATTATGATGAAAAAAATTAATCGATTTATTACTAATCATAGTATTTTAGTAGTGATAGTAGCATTACTTTTATTAGTTCCTTCTTTGATTGGCTATGTTAATACGAAGATTAATTATAATATTTTGGTTTATTTGCCTAGTGATATTGAGACAATTAAAGGCAAGATATTTTAACTAATGATTTTGGAATTGGGGCTTTTTCTTTTGTTACGGTTAATAAAATGAGTAATTATGATATGTTAAAGCTAGAAGATAAGATTCGAAAAATTGATTCTGTTAATTTGGTTGCTAGTTTGGTTGATGTAACAGATACTACTGTTCCTATGGATATTTTACCAGATGATGTTTTAAAGAAATTACATAAAGATGAGAAGAATGTGATTGTTGTTACTTTTGAAAATGGAACTTCTGATGAAGTAACGATGAAGGCTGTTGAAAAACTTAGAAGTGTTGTTGGAGATGCTTCTTCTGTTAGTGGTATGAGTGCGATGGTATTAGATACTAGAGATGTTTCTAATAGTGAGATGTTAGCGTATATTATTATTGCGGTTATTCTTTGCTTGGTGGTTCTTACTGTAGCGACGGATTCTTTTGTTATTCCGTTTTTATTGCTTGGTAATATTGGGGTAGCTATTTTATATAATATGGGTACTAATATTTTTTTAGGAGAGATTTCGTATATTACTAAAGCAATTAGTGCTGTTCTTCAATTAGGGGTAACAATGGATTTTTCTATCTTTTTGTATCATAAATATATTCAAGCGAAGGGACAATTTAAGGATAAGAAAGAGGCTATGCAGGAAGCTATTACAGAGACTTTTCATTCTGTTTTGGGAAGTTCTTTAACTACTATTGCGGGATTTTTAGCTCTTTGTATGATGAAATTGACTTTAGGTAAGGATATTGGTCTTGTTATGGCTAAGGGAGTTTTATGTGGGTTAGTATCTGTATTAACTTTATTTCCTGCACTTTTGTTGGTTTGTGATAAGTTGATTGAAAAGACTCAACATAAAAGTTTATTGCCAGAGTTTAAGAGATTGCAAAAATTTTCTATTCATCATTATCGCCTTATTATTGTTATCTTTTTGATTTTACTTGTTCCTGCTATTTATGGAAATCAGCATGTAAAAGTTTATTATAATTTGGATAAGTCTTTACCTAGTACTTTGGCTTCTAGTATTGCGAACTCTAATTTAAAGAAAGAGTTTAATATTGTTTCTCCTGAGATTGTTCTTTTGGATAAGAATCTTGATGTATCTTCTAAGGAAGAGATAGTTAGTCAATTAAAAAAGATAAAGGGAATAGATTTGGTGCTTAGTCCTACTAGTGTTTTGGATTTTGGTCTTCCTGTTGGGCTGTTACCAGATAATCTTATTCAATTTATGGAAAGTGATCAATATCAGTTAGTTCTTTTGAATTCTACTTATGATATTGCTACTTCTGAATTAAATCAGCAAATTAATGTAGTAAATAAAATTGTTAAAAGGTATGATAAAAGTTCTATTGTGGCAGGAGAAGGACCTTTGATGAAGGATTTAACAGAAATTAGTGATATTGATTTTAAGAATGTTAATTATGTATCGATTGGTTTAATATTTATTATTATGCTTTTAGTTTTAAAATCTATTAGTTTACCGGTTATTTTGATTAGTGCTATTGAGTTTGCCATTTTGGCGAATATGAGTGTGGCTTTTTATGCGAATACTTCGTTGCCATTTATTGCTTCTATTATTATTGGAACAATTCAGCTTGGGGCGACGATTGATTATGCAATTTTAATGTCATCAAAATACTTATCGGTAAGAAAGAATACGAAAGATAAATATATGGCGATGGAGGAAACACTACGTTTTACTGTACCTTCGATTATTGTTAGTGCTTTATGTTTCTTTGCTGCAACGATTGGGGTTGGGGTTTACTCTAAGATTGATTTGATTGGTTCAATCTGTAAATTATTATCAAGAGGTTCAATTATTAGTATGTTGGTTGTTATTTTGATTTTGCCATCATTATTATTAATTTTTGATCGTTTAATTATTAAGACAACAAAAAATATGAAGGAGGAATTGTTATGAATAAAAGATTAGTTACTGGTATTGTTGCACTTAGTATTATTGCAACTCCATTTCAAGTTTTGGCTTTGACAAAGGAAGAGGCAGTTTATTCTAATTTGAATGCTGATGGGACGAGATTTAAAACTGTTGTTACGAATCATTTGAGTGAGATGGAAAATACTTCGGTAGAAGATACTACGGAGTTAAAGAAGATTTTAAATATTAATGGGAAGGAGACTTTTACTCTAGATAATAAGAAATTGACTTGGGCATATAAAGGAAAAGATATTTTTTATCAGGGAAATTTTGAGAAGGAGTTGCCTATTGAAACTTCTGTTAAGTATTATTTGGATGGTAAAGAAATTAATAATAAAGAATTAGTTGGTAAGTCTGGTCATGTTAAAATTGAAATTTCTTTAAAAAATATTGATAAACATAATATTGATGGGGAAGAATTATATACACCGTTTGTTGTTACATTGGGAGCAATGTTAGATAAGAACCAAGAGAATATTATGGTTTCTAATGGTAAAGTTGTGAATAGTGGAAATAAGTTTATTTTGGTAGGTATTGCTGCTCCTGGGTTGTATGAAAGTACTTCGATAGATGAATTTAAAGATATGGATAAGATTGTTATTACTTTTGATACAAAAAAGTATAAACAGCCTACGATTTATACGGTATCTACTCCTAAATTAATTGAGAATACAGATTTAGAAGTATTAAATCGATTAGATGATGTGTATCGTAAAGTTGGTTTATTGAAGAGTAATATGGATACTATAGAAAATGGGGCTTCTGAATTAGAGAATGGAGCTATGCAATTACTTAATGGAACAAATGAAATTAGTAAGAATTTAAATGTTGTAAAAAATTATATGGAAGAATTAACAAAAGGAGCTTATGATTTAAATCAAGGGGTTAATCAAATTATTTCTGCTATTGATGCTTCATCTAATTCTTTATCTACAGATTCTTTAACAGAGAGTTTAAGTCAATTAAGTACTTTAAAGGAAAAAAATAATGAGGCTATTCGTAAGTTATCTGTAACAAATGAGTCTTTGAAAGCACAGTATGATGCTTCTGATTTGGCAAATAAGAGTGTAGAAGAGATTATGAGTTTACCATTAGATGAGGGAACAAAGAATAATTTAGTAACTTTAAAAAATACTTATGAGGGAAATAACAATTTGATTTATTTGCTTCCATGAATAATCAAGCAATTGATACGACTTGTTCTACTTTAACAGTAACATCTTCTAAGGTGAAGGAACAATTATTAGCATTAAGAAATGGTTTAGTAGAATTAGAGAATGGTTCAAATACTTTATATAGTAGTAGTAAGAAGATTACGGAAGGAATTTCTTCTTTATATCAAGGAACGAATCAATTATTAGAAGGAGTGAATCGTTTAGTATCAGGAACTTCTACTTTAAAATCAGGAATTTCTACTTATAATCAAGAAGGAATTTCTACTTTAGTGGGATATGCAGATAAAATTCAAAGTAAAACAAATAAATTAAAAAAATTAATTCAACTTAGCGAAGATTATAAAGGGTTTGCTTCTGATAATGCGTCTTCTACTACTTTTGTTTCGGTAATTAAATAATGCTTGTGTTTTTCTTCTTGTTGTGATATGATACAGTTCCAGCAAGGAGGGATTAGATGCAAGAATTAGAAATTACTTATTATTATGATTTTCAATCGAGAGAGATTTATCCTGTTATGGGAAGAAAAAATCCTAAGAGTATTGTTAGTTATATTCATTATTATTTATCTTTATTAGAAAAAGGATTTTTATATGAAGATTTATTAGAAAAACTACAAGAAGCTTTTCGTTATCGTTATGATAATGGATATCAAAAATATTTAGATCCTATTTTAAAACAAATTGATTATTTAAATTTAGCTTATCAAGAATATTTAAAAAAAGATAAAATAGAAGGAAGAAGGATTATTTTAAGAAAATAGTTCTTTTTCTTTGGAAAAACATTGAAAAAAGTTTCTTATTTATGTTAGAATATAGATAGCAAAGTAGGAGAGTGATTCTAGATGAAGAAGGATATTGATGCTAGAAAAGTTGTGGGAACAGTTATTGGAATTGTTATTTTTGTTAGTTGTGCTTTTTATTTTACTTATGCTTGGTATCAATGGAAAAGTGGTAATAGTACAGTTGATTTAACCATTAAAGATGGAAGTGTTGAGTGTTCTAGTGGTCCTAGTGTAGATGTAAAGAATATTGGTCCTGTTTTAAATATTAGTGATGGGGTAAAGACTAGTTTTTCGGTTAAAAATACAGGATCGGTAAATGTTACTTTAACTTTAGGATTAAATATTACTTCTATTAGTGACTCTCTTAAGACTGAATCTTTTAAATATGCTTTATATCAAGATACTACTGGTAGTAATCAATTTGATTATACTGCTACTCCTCTTTTAACTGGTAATTTTAGTAAAATGGTAATAGGGAATAATACTTTATCTACTAGTTTAACTATTGGTAAGAATAGTACTTCTTCTTTTCAATTTGTTGTTTATATTGATGGAAATATGCCGAATGATTCTTCTATGATGAATAGTAGTTTATCTTCTACGATTACTTATGGAAATTGTGATACTTTAACAAGATTTTTATCTAATGCAGAGCCTGGTGCTTATGTGAAATATACTGGTAATAATGGATGTTCAGGCAAAGCATGTGAGGGACAAAATGCAAATTATGTAAGTGATACGGATATGGGATATTGTTATGGTTCTTCTTATAAATTTAATGCAAATGGTTGGCGTGTTGCTTATGTGAAAGATGGTTCAGCTTATTTAACTAGTGCAGGTTCTCCTGAGTGCATGTGTACCAATAGTGATGGCACAGCTGGGACAAGTTGTAGTGATTATGAGTCAACAAGGGGGGTACCAAAACATTTAGCCAATTTAAATGCCAAAGCTTTAACTTATTGTAATAGTACTTATGCTTATGAGGGAAAATGTGATAGTAATAGTGCATGGAATATGGCAGATGCAGACTTTAAAGCAATAACAGGCTCTACTTTATCAACGGCTAGGGCTAATTCAGGTTATGAAGGTTATTCTCTTATCAATAATGGAGGTTGGTATTGGTTTGCGACGCCTACTAGTTCCTCGTCCGTGCTCGCGTTCGCTTGGTTCCCGAGCTACCGGTACGTGGACTACGACGGCTCGAGTAGTGCGAATGGTCTTCGCCCAGTCCTACGTCTTGCCTCTTCCGTCGTTGTGACAGGAGGAAGTGGTACTTATAAAGATCCATATATTATTAGTAATGGCTGATTTTAATAAAAAACAAGAGGGAGTATTTATGATTCATTTTTATGATAGAATGGAGAGATATTGATGAAGAAAGGTTTTAAGATATTTTTAATGTTAATTTTACTACAGATCAATATTGTTTATGCAGAAGAATTTAATATTACTTCTAAAAGCGTTATTTTATATAATATGAATGAAAATAAAGTATTATATGAGTTAAAGAGTGATGAGAAATTGCAGATTGCTAGTTTAACTAAGATTATGACTGTAATTACGGCGATTGAACATAATGATGATTTATCTAAGGAAGTTGTAATTACTAAAGATATGTTAAAGGGAATTTCTGAATATACACAAGTAGGTTTTAAAGAAGGAGATAAACCTACAATTAAGGATTTATTATATGGCTCTATGCTTCCTAGTGGAGCAGATGCAGTAAATGCTCTTGCTGTTTCTACTAGCGGAAGTGTTAGTAAATTTGTTGAGTTAATGAATGAAGAGGCTAAAAAGTTAAAACTTGATCATACACTTTTTGATAATCCAATTGGTATGGATAGTGATCATAATTATTCTACGGCTAGTGATATAGCTAAGCTTTTGATTTATAGTTTGAAGAATAAGACATTTAAAGAGGTATTTACAGCTAGAGAATATAAAATTGAATGTTTAAATAAGACTGTAAAAACCACTTTAGTTAGTTATTCTAGATCTTATGGTTTAGATGTTAGTCAGATTACTGGGGCGAAGAGTGGCTTTACTGATGGAGCTGGTCTTTGTCTTGCTTCTACTTCTACGATTGATGATGTGAATTATTTGCTTATTACTTTAGGTGCTAGTACTAAGAGTAGATCAAATGCTGTTCGGGATAGTTTAGAAATTTATGATTATTATAGTACTAATTATGGCTATCAAGTAGTTTTGAAAAAGGGGCAAAAAATTAAGAATATTCCTATTAAGTGGGGGCATGATAAAGAATATTCTTTAGTTGCTGATAAAGATGTTTCTTTATATTTATCTAATGATATTAGAAGAAATAGAATTAAATATGTATTTGATGGTGTGGATGAAATTAATTATAAGATGAAAAAAGGAGATAAGCTTGGTACAGTAAAGATTGTGTATGAGAATGAAACTTTATCTACTTATGATGTTTATTTAGATCAAGATTTAAAATTTTATCATCCTGTTTTATATGGAACTATTTTTGTATTGTTTGTTGTAATGGTTTATTCTTTCCGATATGTTTTTCAAGCATATCGATATAAGAGAAATCGAAAAAGTAATCATTTGCAAAAATAGAAAAAAATAGAAGTTTTGCAAATAAACTTGCAAAACTTTTTTGGGTGTGATATGATGAGTTTGGTGATTTAATGATGATAATAAGAGAAAAATATTTAAAAAGAATGATAGATGCTAAAGATACAGAATTTATTAAAGTAATAACTGGAGTCAGAAGAAGTGGAAAGTCAACGCTTTTATTGATGTTTAAGGATTATTTGCTTCATCATCATGTTAAAGAGAAAAATATTATTCATATTAATTTTGAATCTGCTATGTATGATGATATTAAAAATTATAAGGATTTGTATCAATATATTCAGAAGAGAATAGGAAAAGATAAGGTATATTTATTATTAGATGAAGTACAAAACGTTGAGGCTTGGGAGAAAGCAATTAATTCTTTTAAAGTTGATTTTGATATTGATATTTATATTACTGGATCTAATGCTTATCTTTTATCTTCTGAGTTGTCTACATTACTATCGGGAAGATATATTGAGATAAAGATGTATCCATTATCATTTAAGGAATATTTAGTTTTTAATCGGTATGATAATCAAAATATAGAGGATAAGTTTTATGAATATTTAAGGTATGGAGGACTTCCTGCTATTACATTGATTAAAAATAATGATGAATTGGTTTTATCTTATTTGAATGATATTTATAATACGATTGTAAAAAAAGATATTATTGATAGAAATAATATTAAGGATTCTGCTCTTCTTGAAAATATTATTAAATATCTTGTTACTAATATAGGAAGTTCTATTTCTGCTAATAAGATTAGTGATTATTTAAATAGTAATAAGATTGTAGAAAAATCTAATCATCAAACCATTGATAATTATCTAAATATGCTTGAAAAATCATTTATTATGTATAAAGCAGATAGAACTGATATTCGAAGTAAGTCTTTATTAAAGACGTTAGGAAAATATTATATTTCTGATACAGGAATAAGAAATATAATATTAGGGTTTAGAAATATAGATGAAGGACATTTGTTGGAAAATGTTGTTTATTTGGAACTTTTAAGAAGAGGGTACCGAGTTAATGTAGGAAAAACAAATGATTATAAGGTTGATTTTGTAGCTGAAAATCCTAATGATATTAAATATTTTCAAATTACAAAGACATTATTAAATGATGAAGTTAAAGAAAGAGAAATTCGAAGTTTAGAAAGTATTAATGATAATTATGAGAAGATTATTCTAACGATGGATAAGCCAATTAGTAAGGATTATAATGGAATAAAAGTAATGAATATTATTGAGTGGTTATTAAGTGATGAATAATTGATTGTGATGTTTTGTTTAAACTATATTTAAATTTTTTAGATATAGTTTTTTCTTTTCTCTTTCCTCGACAATATTTTAGGTTATCTTTTTTTATATTAATATTGGGTGATATTATGGGGATAAAGAGAATGAATTTAAAAAATAAGTCCAAACAGAAGAGAAGGAGGAGATGGAGAATCTTTTTTTATTCTCTTTTGATTTATTTAGGGTTTTCTTATACTTTTTATTATTCGATGAAGAAATCTCCTAAAATTTCTAATGAGGAGTTTGTCAATTTGCTTGTTTCTACTGGTAATGCGAATATTTTATCTCAGTATAAAACAACAAATTTGGTTAATTTGACTATGAAATTTCTTTTTCATATTGATTTTCGTGATCCTAAAACAATATTAAATGGAAGTATTTTAGGTGATAATATAACGAAGATTAAGAATAATACAAAGACAATTAGCTTAGAATATAATGATGATTATAGTGATATGGAAGAGTTAAAGAAGATTAGTGATTATATTCAAGATCCTAATCCTAAGAGTACGACTGATCCGATTGTTTATCTTTATAATTCTCATCAATTAGAAAATTATAGTAGTGAGAATTTGGATATTTATGGAATTACCCCTAATGTTATGATGGCTAGCTATGTTTTAAGAGAAAATTTGAATAAGTTGGGAATTCCTTCGTTAGTCGAGGAAACTAATATGAGTGATATTTTAAGGAAAAATGGATGGGATTATTCTTATTCTTATCAAGCTTCTAGAAATTTAATGGTAGAAAAGAAAAAGACTTATTCTTCTTTGAAGTATTTTATTGATCTTCATCGTGATAGTGTTTCTAAGAATTATACTTTGGCTTCAATTCATAATAAAAATTATGCTAAGATTTTATTTGTTGTAGGAAAAGATTATGCTACTTGGGAAGGAAATTATCGTCTTGCTAGTAGGTTAAATGGATTGTTTGATCAGTATTATCCTGGACTTTCTAGAGGAATTATGCTTAAAACTGGCCCAAAAGTAAATGGAGTTTATAATCAGGATTTTGATTCTAATACTTTATTGATTGAGTTGGGAGGAGTAGAAAATACTGTTGAAGAAGTTTACCATACGGTTTCAGCAATTTCTGATGTTTTAGCCAAATATATTAAGGGGGAAGGATAGATGAAACATAAAAAGATTTTTAAATTTGTTTTCTTGGCTTTCTTTTTTGCTTTTATTGGGGCTTATTTGATTGAAAAGACGGGATATTATGAATATAATTTACAAAGGAAGAAAAATTTAACTAAGGAACAGATGAAAAAGTTTGAGGCAGATATTGAAAAAGGGAATGAAATTGATTTAAATGATTATTTAGAAAATACTTCGGTAGATTATTCTAATTCTTTAACAAGAACTACTACTAATGTTAGTTTGAAAATAAATAAAACATTAAAAATTTTCTTGAAAGATGGGTTTAAAATTTTTGAAAAATTTGTAAAGTAGTTACTTGACAGAATATGTGTCTAGTAGAAATAATTATTTTTAATTCATAGACTTATAAAAAAAGAAGTGTTACGATAGTACAAATGAGAAAAGGTGATGTTATGCGAGAAAAAAAGAAAAAGAAAGTGCCATTTATTTATAAGTTAATCTCTTTTTTCCTATTTATAGTGACGCTTTTTTTTCTGGGAAATTTAATCTTTTTAAATGTACTTAGTAATCTTTATTTAGTTGCTATTATTGGGGTTATTTTAATTATTGATGGTATTTTATCTATGATGATGCTACGGGGGAAGAAGAAAAAGTTAGGTTCTTTTCTGTCGATTTTAGTTATTTTGCTATTTAGTCTTTTAGATTTTTATTTATCTAAAACTACTGATTTAATGAATAATTTAAATTTGAATTATAAGACTTATAATTATTCTGTTGTGGTGTTAAAGAGTAGTAATTATAAGAAATTAAAGGATATTACAGGAAAGAATTTAGGCTATTATGATGATGGTAGTGATATTACTAAGGAAGCATTAAATAAGGTAATGACTAAGGAAGAATTAAAATCTAAAGATTATAATGATACAGAGAAATTAGCTAATGCTTTAATGGATAAAAAAGTAGATGCTATTTTGATTGAGAATTCTTATTTGGATATTTTGAATGAAAATATTACGATTGATGGTAAGAGTTTTAAAGATTATATTCGTAAGATTTATGGATTTGTTTTAGTGAAAAAGACTAGTGATATTTCTAAGGATACTAATGTTACTAAGACACCATTTAGTGTTTATATTAGTGGTATTGATACTTATGGGGAGATTTCTAGTGTTTCTAGAAGTGATGTTAATATGGTTGTAACGGTTAATCCGGCTACGCAACAAATATTACTTACTTCTCTTCCAAGAGATTATTATGTAAAACTTCATGGAAAAAGTGGTTATCGTGATAAACTTACTCATGCTGGTTTGTATGGGATTGATATGTCTATTCAGACTATTGAAGATTTATTAGATATTGATATTAACTATTATGTTAAAGTAAACTTTAGTAGTGTTGTTGATATTGTTAATGCAATTGGTGGAGTAAATGTTTATTCGGATTATACTTTTACTTCTATTGATAATTATCATTATACAAAAGGGTATAATGAAGTAAATGGAGAAGAAGCTTTATCTTTTGCTCGTGAAAGAAAAGCGTTTGCGGCTGGAGATAGGCAGAGGGTTAAAGATCAACAAGCTCTTTTAAAAGCTATTTTTGATAAATGTACGAGTAAGGCAATTATTACTAAATATAGTAAGTTATTGGATTCGATGAAAAATAGTTTTGTTACGAATATGAAGATGTCGAGATTAACTTCTCTTGTTAAGATGCAATTATCTAAAAATTATGAATGGAATATTGTTAGCAATAGTTTAAATGGTAGTGATTCTAAGAATTATACTTATTCTGCTCCTTCCTCATTAGCGTATGTTATGGAACCTACAGAGGAGAGCGTTAGTTATGCTCATGAATTAATTCAACGTGTTTTAGATGGGGAAAAGTTAGATAAAGAAACCGTGGATGCTGATGCTAGTCAGGCTAATAAAGTAACACATGGTAGTAGTTCAACAAGTAGTAATAGTAATTCTTCTAGTAATAATAGTAGTAGTTCTAAGAATGAGTCTTCTACTCCGCAAGAAGGATTAAAATTAAAATTAGGAAAAACAGAAGTGACGTATAATAAAAATACTTCTAAGGCATTTACCTATTTTGGTTATACTTTAACTTATAATGGGAATGATGTTACTTCTAGTAATGTTAAAGAGACATTTACTGTGAATGGTAAATCTTATCATGATTATAGAGATTTAGTATCTTATGTTAGCTCTCTTGATAATGGAACATATCATATTACTTATGAAATAGTTTATCAGGGGTATGTTGCTAAAGATATACAAAAGGTTATTGTTACGGGAGTTGTTAATGATAGTTCCTCTACACCACCTTCAACAGACACTTCTAATGGTACAGAAGAAAAGGATAATTCTTCCTCTAATGATTCTTCTTTAGATGATGGTGATGAGGATTATCCAAGTGAGGGAGAAGAGTAAAAACTTTTCTCTTTTCTTTTGATGAAGTAAAGTAAATGTTGGAAAATTTTAAGAGAAAATACAAGTTATATAATTAATTTGTATTTTTTTATATTCTTTTAGATAAGAAATAATCTAATCTATAATTATCTTTTAA
>JAQXQC010000042.1 GCA_029100965.1 Bacilli bacterium
CCCGCGGATGGGTGTCTTCCTAAATCTCTAAACAAAATGGCAGCCATTGGAATTAGAATGACATAGCCAACATCATAGAACATTGAGAAAATTACTCCTAATAATACAATTAAGAAAGTTAACATCTTTCTTGGAAATACTTTGGCTATAACTTTATTTAGCGTATTTAAGAATCCTGATTTATAGGCTACTCCTATTCCCATTAAGCCTAAGATAAAAGTTCCTAAGGGGGCAAAATTCATAAAATTAGATAGTAAATTACTGATTAAGTATTGAATTCCTGTTCTGTTGAAAAGATTGTTAATATTTACTACCTGAGATTCCAAATCTCCAGTTACTGTATTTACTGTGTAATAGTTTGTTTCTAGATTTAAAATTCCTCCAACGCTGCTAATTACCATAACTGCTAAGGTTAAGACTAAAAATACTAGTGCTGGATGAAATTTTGTTCGTTTTATTTTTCTTTTCATTGATTAATCACCTTTTTTAACTTTTTGTTAAATTCTACTCTTGGTAGCATGATGGTTCTTGAACATTCTAGACATTTTATTTTGATATCTGCTCCTACTCTGATAATTTCCCATTTGTTGGTTCCACATGGGTGCTGTTTTTTCATCATAACAATGCTACCTAAATTATAATTAAGAGCCATTTTATCCACCTCTTTTTCTAAATCATTATAACATTTTTGTGGTTTGATGTAAATATTTGATGAAATAGATATTTACTTTCAATGGTTTATTTTGTTGATTAAAAATACTTCAAATTCTGATTCCTTGAAGATATTTCTTGAGGTTTAAGAATGCACTTTTTTGAGAAAAAATTAAAAGAAGATTAGTCTTCTAATAACCAATCTTCTCCTTTATGGGGTTCTGTTCTTTCTAATGATGGATAATCTTGTTGTCTTAATACTTCATAAGTTGCAACAGCAACACAGTTAGATAGATTTAAGGCTCTAACACTAGAAGTGGTAGGAATTCTTGTGCATCTATCTAAATAATTTCTTAATATTTCTTTAGGAATTCCTGTAGATTCTTTTCCAAAGATTAAGTAGATTTCTTTTTCTTTATCTGAAAAGTTAAAAGATGTATGTGGTTTTTTTCCATATCTAGTAAAGAAATAATAATCTCCTTTATTTTTCTTTGTAAATTCATTAAAATCTTCATATACTTGATAGTTTAATTTATCAATATAATTTACTCCACTTCTTTTTATTGTCTTATCATTTAAAATAAATCCTAGTGGCTCTATTAAATGAAGTTTAGCTCCTGTTGCTACACAAGTACGCATAATATTTCCTGTATTTTGTGGAATTTCTGGTTCATATAATACAATATTAATCACTTTCGTCTGCTCCAATTCTATTTAGGTATTTTATTGTTTTTTTTGTACTATAATTGTTTTTTCCAATGCTATAAGTATCTGTTATTTTTCCATTTGTATAAACGACTAAATAAGGAAAATTTGAATCTATATTTAATTTTTTCATTGCATCATTTTTTTCCTCGTTTGTAATATCTAAATATAAAATATTATTTCTTAAATTACTATTGGCAATACTATTTTTGAATTGTTCTTCAAATCGATTAATTTGTTTATCTCCTAATATTGATACATAAAGGATGGTATTTGGTGTTTCTGTGATATAATTGTTTAATTCATTATAATTAATCACTGTTAAATATTTATTCATGATACTGGTATATAATTTATTTTCATTGTAAGTTTCATACCATCTATAAATATAGAATAGTAATAAAAGGCTACCTAATAAAATGCAAAAAAGGTAAACATAATTTTTTAAAGGAACTTGTTTTTTACTTTCTTCTTTGATATTACTCATTTTACCATCTCCGATAGTTTTATTTTAACAGTTAATTCTATTTTTGTAAATATTTTATACTAAATATTATGAAATTATCTTCTAGTTATGTTATAATATTTTTTGAGTGAACTAAAATTTTAATGATATAGAGAAAGGGAGGTTTTGGAATTAGGATTGTTCCTATTTTAATTGTATGGAAAAGAAGAATTTTGATAAAGAATTAGAAAAAATTATTTTAAAAAACCAAAAGGAACATTTTGTTCCTACTTTGCTTTTACATAGTTGTTGTGCACCTTGTTCTAGTTATGTTTTAGAATATTTAAGCCGGTATTTTAAAATTACTATATTTTATTATAATCCAAATATTTCTCCTATTGAAGAATATTTAAAGAGAAAGGAAGAACAAAAAAGATTAATTAGCGAGATGCCTTGTTCTTATCCTGTTTCGATTATCGATTGTGATTATGATAATTCGTTATATGAAGAAAAAATTAAAGGATTAGAAAATGAGCCAGAACGAGGAAGAAGATGTTCTGTTTGTTTTCGTCTTCGACTTGAAAAAACAGCTTTAAAAGCTAAAGAATTAGGGTTTGATTATTTTGGAACCACTTTAACAGTAAGCCCTTATAAAAATGCTAATCTTTTGAATACAATAGGATTAGCATTAGAAAATACTTATCAAGTTTCTTTTTTGGTGAGTGACTTTAAGAAGAAAAATGGATATAAGAGGTCTATTGAGCTATCTCGAGAATATCATTTATATCGGCAAGATTATTGTGGATGTAAATATTCAAAGTTAGAAAGGGGGAGATTATTATTAGACAAGAAGAATTAAAAATTTTTTATGCACTAGATGAAAAAAAATACATTATTCAAAAAAATAATTTACTAAAAAAAGATTTTCGGTCATTAGAATTAAATGAACATTATCAACTTAAAGATGTTCAGCAATTTATTAATAAGTTAATTGCTTGGTATACCATTAAATTTAATGATGGTTATTTAGAAAAGGTTTTGGATGAGCGAGTAAAAGAGGATAAAGATATTTTACAGATTATGGATTTTGATACTTTAAAGAATAATTATACTGCTTTTGAAGATTCTCTTTTTCAAAATAAAGCTAGTGATAAAAAAGTAAATTTTCAAAAAAATATTGTCTTGGCTGCTGGATGGGGACTGATTTATCATCATAATACTTCACCAGAATATGGCTATTATCGGGCTACTAAATTGATTGAAGATTTTAATCGTGTTTATCACTGGAATTTAAATAGTTCACTTTATAAAAGTGTATTAGATAAAAAATATACTTTAGATGATGAAGAAATAAAAAAACAATTTTTAAAACTACAAGAAATAGAAAAAAAAGAACAAAAAAAGAAAGATACAAAAAAGCGTAAATTAACTAGAATTCGTTCTTTCTTTCGAAGATAAATTATTTTTACTGATTAACTTTACAAGATGATAGAGATCATTTTGTTTTTTTGTCCAATTTTCTGAAATAGCTTCTAAAATTGTTGATTTCATTTTCTTTAGAGAGGGACATTCTTTTCTGAAATACTCATAATATAAATATTTGATTAAAAGAGGATCTTTTAAGTGATTAATATAATTTAATAGTATCTCTTTTTTTTCTATTTCTATTCTTAATTTGTTTTCGTGCTTTAATGGAATATTTTCTTGATAAGTAATTTTAGTAAGAGGAAGATTGTTGGCAAGATTGTTGGCTTCATCTTCTTCTTCGTAAATTAGGCTACTCCTTTTTAAGAGAAAACCTTCTTCATTAAATAATAATCCTAAGGCAATTTTTTGATTGGATACTAAACAGATTATTTTTTGCTGTTTTTTATTGTCTTCTTTGATTTTATTGATTAGTGTACTATTTACTTTTATTTTATTATTTTTCATAGATAAAAGATCTTCGTCACTGATATGGTAAAGTGGAATTTTTGCTATATTTTTAATTTTGTCATGTCTATTCCATTCAAAAAATTGGTAATAATTTTCTTGAAAATTTAGTGCAACATCATAAATGTAATTCATGTTTTTTTCTCTCCTTTTGTAATTATAGTTAATAATATAATTATAAAGCCTATGATTGTGTAATAACATTCTATTCTTCTAGTTATAAAATGAACATAAAAAGAAAATTTATACCCTAGTGTTAAAATATTAAGATAAAGAATATCGAAAGCTAAGCCTAATACCATGAGAGCAAAACCAACTAGAAAGAAAAAAATGCGTATCATAAATCCTCCTAATTAATAGTATTTTTAAGATATGCATTTTAGAATAATTATTCAATATAATCTTTATCTTTTATTTCTACACTGTTGATAGAGTCAAAATGTTTTGTAATTTTATCAGTGGTAATATTAATATTTTCAATATCTTTGTTTACGGTTTCTATGCTTCTTGTTAGTTTATTCCATCTTTCTTTATACCTTGAAAACTCTGTTCCTAGTTTATTTAATTCTTCATGGATGATAGAAGAATACTTATCCCTTTCTAAATTTTTTAAAATTACTTGGATTACGGTTAGTGTAGACATTAAGGTTGTTGGAGAGGTAATCCATACTCTTTTTTTATTGGCATATTCAATTAATTCTGTATGGTAAGCATTAAGTTCGGCAAATATTGCTTCTGCTGGTAAGAACATAATTGCTTGTGAACTAGTTATTCCTGGAATAATATATTTAGTACTAATGGCATCGATATGTTTTTTTACATCTATTTTGAATTGTCTTTCTGCATTAACACGTTCTAATTTATCTTTGGTTCTATCTACCATTGTGCGATAATTTTCTAGAGGGAATTTTGAATCAATAGCAATTGTTCCTAGTGGTTTTGGGGCAAATATAACGGCATCTGCTATGGTATTATTAGGAAATGGATATTGGATTTGGTAAATTCTAGTATTATTTTCTCCAAAGATATTGGTTAAGATATGATTTAAATTTACTTCTCCAAAAATTCCTCTAGTTTTTTTATCTGTTAAAATACTTTGAAGAGAAACGATATCTGTTGAAAGGCTGTCTATTTTCTTCTGAGCTTCATCTATTTTGGAAAGTCGCTCTAAAATATTGGTAAATGTTTTATTGGTTTTGGCAAAGTTTTCATCTAAGCGTTCGTTTACTTTTTCATTAATAACAGTTAAACGATATTCTAGCATTTCATTTAGATTATTGAAGTCTTCATTCATGGTTTTAATGATATCTATTTTAAAATTAGACATTTCTTTTACTGAGGTTGTTTCTAGTTTTCCAAGGCGCTCTGTGATATTTGATTCATTAATATTTTTTGAAATAGAGATAATTAATAAAATAATGATAATGATAATTCCTATTAAGATGATATATTCTAACATACTAACACTTCCTATTCTTTTATTTAAAATACTTATATCTTCTTCGATTAAATATAAATATTTTATCAGGGATAAGTTTTTATTTTTCTATAATAATTATATCATGATTAATCATTTAGCTGCAAGCAATGGTAAAAACTTATCAAGAAATTTTAGAAAGTTGTCAATATCAGATATAAGGCTTGTTGATAAATTTAGAATATGTTATTATAAATTAAGAAAGAAGGTATACAAATGAGAACAAATGATGCTAATCAATTAGATGAACATATTCCTGGGTTAGTTATTACGCCTGAAGGACATTTTATTACTATGGAAAATGAAAATCACGAAACTTTTTTTCAAAATATTCTTGGTCCTTTACTAAAAAAAGAAGGAATTAGTCCTAGAACAATTATGAATGAACATAATCTTGTTACTTTGATGAAGTTACTTATTAATGAATTTCACTATCTTCCTTATCAAGGTTGTACTTCTGGAGAAAGATATTTTACTGGTGGTATTGTTTTTGTACCTGATCTTAAAGAAGTTTATACTCCTCAGTTAGAGTCCATTTTAGCTTTAGTAAATCAAATGAACGAGCATTATAATATTTCTATTTTTCAAATTAATCCAAATGAGGAAGAAGAAGTAATCCTTGATCAAAGTGATATATTGAATGAATTGAATTCTAGAGGTCAGAGAATAAAATAAAAAATACTTCTTTAGATTTTCCTAGTATATAGGGAATTTTTTAAGAAGTATTCTTTTTTTGTATTAATGATGATGTTTAATGTTGGTTTGATTATTTTTTTCAATTACTTTTTGAACATATTGATTGGTTGTATTTCCTACACTTTGTAATGATTTTAATTCGGATGCATCAGTTAGGTTATCAAATAAAACAGTTTCTCCTATTTTTTGTAGTTTACTTAATCCTAAAGAAGATTTTAACCTAAAAAAAGTTGCTGCTCCATCTATGATTTGTAGTGAATCTAATCCAATTGCATTAAGCAAGCTAGGAAAGTATGCATTTTTTCCTATATGTTGTAGTGACTCTAATCCTTCAGCTTTAATTAAACTATAAAAATATGCATGTCCTCCAATATTCTGTAATAATTCTAGGCCTTTAGCACTGGTTAGATTACCAAAAATTGCATCGCCTTTTATACTTTGTAATGATTTTAGGTCTTTGGCACTGATTAAACTAGGAAAATATGCCGAATATCCGATATTCTGTAGTGAGTTTAAACCTTCACTACTAGTTATACTAGGAAACTCTGCATTTCCTTTTATACTTTGTAATAATTCTAGGCCTTTAGCACTCGTTAATCTATCAAAATATGCGTCACCTTCTATATTCTGTAATGATTCTAAGCCTTTGGCACTCGTTAATCTATCAAAATATGCATCACCTTCTATGTTTTGTAATGAACTTAATCCTTCTGCATTTGTTAGTCTGTGAAAAAGTGCATTTCCTTTTATACTTTGTAATGATTCTAAGCCT
>JAQXQC010000043.1 GCA_029100965.1 Bacilli bacterium
TTCATCTTGCTTAATGTTTATCATATCAATCACCTTTCTTTATGAAAAAAAGGACAGTACCAAGGAGTCTATAATAAGACGGTACCATCCTTTTTTTTAAAACTTAGATAAGGACATGATTTTATATTTTTATTTCAGAGAGTTAGTGGTTGATGTGAACTAATATAAGAATATATAATTACTACCTTTGATGTGTGCTCGAAAGAGATTTCCGGTTTTGATGACCGTTATCTAATTAAGTAAAATATAGGATGGTACCGTGCATATGCACTCCTTGTGGTATCATCCTTTTTTGGGAGGAATGATAAAATGATAAATATTAAAGAAGATGTAAAATTAAATGTTTTAAATCATAGTTGTGCTCATCTTTTAGCACATGCTATAAAACACCTTCATCCTAATGCTAAATTTTGGGTTGGTCCTGTTATTGAAAATGGTTTTTACTATGATATTGATTTAGGTGATGAGGTTATTAGAGAAGAAGATTTTCCATTAATTGAAAAAGAAATGAAAAAGATTTCTAAAAGCAATAAACTTATAAAAAGAATAGAGTTATCAAAGAATGAGGCTTTAGATATTTTTAAGGATGATCCTTATAAAATTGATTTAATTAATGGCTTTTCTGATAATGAAGTAATTACAGCTTATCGTCAAGATGATTTTATTGATCTTTGCCGTGGTCCACATGTTGAGTTCACTAAGATGATGAAGTATTTTAAACTTTTAAAAGTTAGTGGAGCTTATTATAAAGGAGATTCTAAAAATAAAGTTCTTCAGCGTATATATGGAGTATGCTTTGAAAATGAGGCTGATTTGTCTGAGTATTTGAATTATTTAGAAGAAATGAAAGAAAGAGATCATCGTAAGTTAGGAAAAGAATTAGATATTTTTATGATTTCTGATTTAGTAGGGAAAGGGTTGCCTTTGTGGTTGCCTAATGGTGCTACTATTAGAAGATTATTGCAGAGATATATTACAGATAAAGAAGTTTCTTTAGGATATCAGCATGTTGTGACACCATCTTTAGGTAGTGTTAATTTGTATAAAACTAGTGGTCATTGGGCTCATTATAAAGATGATATGTTTCCAATGATGAAATTAGATGATGAGGAGTATGTTTTAAGACCAATGAATTGCCCACATCATATGTTGATTTATAAAAATTCTCTTCATTCTTATCGTGAGTTGCCAATTAAAATTGCAGAAATAGCAAATGATTTTCGTTATGAAGCTAGTGGTGCTGTTTGTGGAATTGAGAGAGCTAGAGCTTTTACTCAAAATGATTCTCATATTTTTTGTATGCCTAGTCAAATTAAGAGTGAGTTTAAAAATGTTATTGATTTGATTTTAGATGTATATAAAGATTTTGGTTTTAAAAATTATAGTTTTCGTTTATCTTTAAGAGATAAAAATGATACTGAAAAATATTTTGGAAATGATGAATTATGGGAAAGAAGTGAAAATGAATTAAGGGAAGTTTTGAAAGACTTCGGTGTAGATTTTTATGAGGCTGAAGGTGAGGCGGCTTTTTATGGGCCTAAACTAGATGTGCAAGTAAAATCTGCTCTTGGTCATGATGTAACTTTATCTACAATTCAATTGGATTATCAACTTCCTGAAAGATTTGAACTTACTTATATAGATGATAAGGGAGATAAGGTACGCCCTGTTGTAATTCATCGTGCAATTTTAGGGTCTTTAGATCGTTTTGTTGCTTTCTTATTGGAAGAAACTAAAGGATTATTACCAGTTTGGTTAGCTCCTGTTCAGGTGAATATTATTCCTGTTAATAATGAATATCATCTTGAATATTGTGTTTCTTTAAGGAATAAATTACAAAAGTTAGGTATTCGTGTTGAATTAGATATTCGTGAAGAAAAATTAGGCTATCGTATGAGAGAATCTCAAACAAAAAAAGTTCCATATACATTAGTAATTGGGGATAAGGAAGTTGAAAGTAATTCTGTAAATTATCGATTACATGGTAATAAGGAAACTAAAATTATAAATACTGATGATTTTTGTTCTTTAATTATTGAACAAATTAATAATAAAAGTCTATAATTTTTTTAGTTTTGAATTTTAACTATATGAAAATAATTTTTAAATTTTAGTTTGTTTGAAATTTAATAAATTTAATATGTAATTTTATGTTTAAATAACTTGTTGTGTCAATAGTTTAGGAAAATGTCTCAAAAAAATTTAAACATAAGCGGGAAAATATTCCTGCTTTTTATATAATTTGTTCGTATTTAAATTTATTCCAATTCCTCTATTGGTAATGGGACCCCATCCATCTTTCATTACTTAGTTGTAATCAACTTTTGAGTTGATTACTAACTAAGTATGATGAAATTTGTCTGCCCATTACAAATAGAT
>JAQXQC010000044.1 GCA_029100965.1 Bacilli bacterium
TTATGATGAAAAAATAAATGCTTATGAATACTTAAAATACTTATGCAAAAAAGGGTTAAATCGAAGATTAAATAATCATGTTCCAGAAGTTTATATTACTAGGTTAGAAAAAGAATTAAGTATTATCAACGAAATGAATTTTTGCAATTACTTCTTAATTGTCTGGGATTATGTCAAATATGCCAAAAAAAATCATATTCTAGTAGGTCCAGGAAGAGGATCTGCTGCGGGTAGTCTTGTTAGTTATACCCTAGGAATTATTGATATAGACCCCATAAAATATGATTTATTATTTGAACGCTTTCTAAATCCTGAAAGGATAACAATGCCCGATATTGATATTGATTTTGATAGTGAAAAACGTCAAGATGTTATCAATTACTGTATAAATAAATATGGAGAAAAAAAAGTAGCTGGTATTATTACCTTTGATACTCTGGCAGCAAAACAAGTAGTAAGAGATGTAGCAAGAACATTAAATATACCTATACCAGAAGTAGATAACCTAACAAAATTATTTTCTCCCAAAGAAACTTTACAAGAAATAATGTCAAATAATGTAAAATTAAAACGCTTATTAGCAGAAAATTCTTCTTATCAAAAACTATTTAACATTGCCCTTCATCTAGAAGGATTACCAAGAAATATTGGAATTCATGCATCAGGAATAGTCATCAGCCGTATTCCAATTGATGAAACTATTCCCCTTTATAAAAATGCTAGAGGAATTTACACAACAGCCTATTCAATGAATTACCTAGAACCATTAGGTCTCTTAAAAATGGATTTCTTAGGAATATCCAACTTAACTTTAATTCAAGAAGTCTTAACAAATATTAGAAAACAAGAAAAAATAAACATTACCTTTCAAAATATCCCTTTAGATGACAAAAAAACACTAGAAGTATTTTCAAAAGTAAAAACAGATGGAATCTTCCAATTTGAGTCACCAGGAATGAAACGTTTCTTAGAAAAATTAAAAGTCGCTAGCTTCGATGACTTAATTGCTGCCCTTGCCCTTTATCGACCAGGGGCTATGGAGTTTATTGACAATTATATTAGAAGAAAAGAAGGATTAGAAATAGTAACTTACCCAGATAAATGCTTAGAAAAAATCTTAAAACCAACTTACGGCATTATTATCTATCAAGAACAAATCTTAGAAATCGCTAGAACCTACGCTGGATATACTCTAGGAGAAGCAGATATATTACGTCGAGCCATTTCAAAAAAGAAAGAAAAAGTCCTTCTAGAAGAAAAACCAAAATTCATAGAAAAATCAATAACAAACAGCCATACCAAAATGCAAGCAGAACAAATCTATAACTTAATTTTAAAATTTGCAAATTATGGATTTAATAAATCCCATTCCGTTGGCTACGCTACTGTTGCTTACAAGATGGCATTCTTAAAAACTTATTTTTTTCAATTTTTTGAAACAGCCATTTTAAATAATGTCATTGGTAATGACTATAAAACCAAACTTTACTTATCAGAAATAAGACAGAATAAAATCGAAATATTACCTCCAGACATCAATCAAAGTACAAGTATCTATCAAGTACAAGATAAAAAAATAATTTGTCCCCTATCAATCATTAAAAATGTAGGTACAACCATCTCTAGACAAATTATTGAAGAAAGAAAACTAGCCCCATACACTTCTTTTATCAACTTTTTAGAAAGAAATTACTCCCCTTCTTCAAAAAATCCTTCTCCTTTAACTGAAAATAAACCAGGTAGCCTAAATAAAAAAGCAATTATTTCTTTAATCAAGTCTGGCTGCTTTAATTCTTTTGGTACAAATGAAAAAACACTAATCAATAATCTTGAAGAAATTTTTAATTATATTCTTATCTCAAAAAATGCAGGAATGATTGACCTCCCTCCTCTTAGTTTAAAACAATATGAAGAATATACAAAAGAAGAAAAAATAGAAAATCAATTAGATACATTTGGTTTTTATCTTAGTAATCATCCTACAAATATTTATAAAAAAGACTCTGACATTGATACATTATCTATTGAAAAATACTTCGATAGAACTATCTCTATGGTATTATCAATCGATAATATCAAAGAAGTAACCACTAAAAATAATGACATTATGTCATTTGTTACAGCATCCGATGAATATGGACAAATCTCTCTAACACTGTTTCCTAAAACTTATAAACAATATAATAATATTAAGAAAAAAGATATCATTCGTATTTTAGGTCATGTCGAAAAAAGATTTGACCAATACCAAATTATTGTAAATAGCTTAAATTTATTAGAAAGTAAATAAGAGTAATTTCAGGTTGAAATTACTCTTATTTTAGACCTATTCAAAAATGGATATTAATTTTTTGATTAGAAAATTCCAAATTTTTTATATTTTTTCTAAGTACAATAGTTATAAATAATCAATACAACAAGACTTGTTTTTTTACAATCCATTAATTCTAAAAAAGAAAAGACTTTTTAAGTATTTTTCGAAAATAAAGAAAAAGGGTATCTTTTTGGTATATCAATTTCAAACTGTAATAATTCTTTCGTAATAGGATGATAAAAAGATAACTTTCTAGCAAATAAAGCAATACTAGTCTTTCCATCATGATTAGGATTATATTTAGCATCTCCTACTAAAGGAAATCTTCTTGAAGAAAATTGCACACGAATCTGGTGACTACGACCAGTTTCCAAATGAATTTCTACTAAACTAAAACCATTTTTATAATCCAATCTTTTATAATAAAGCCTAGCTTCTTTTCCATGATGTTTATCCGTAACATAAGAAATATTTTTCTTTTCATCTTTTCTTAAATAATCAACAAATTCTCCCTTAACAGGAACTTTTCCCTCTACAACAGCAACATATTCTTTCTTTAAAGTATGATCACTCACCTGCTTACCAAGTCTACTAGCAGCCTTACTTGTTTTAGCAAAAACCATAACTCCAGAAACAGGTCTATCTAAACGATGAACTAAACCTAAATAAACATTTCCTGGTTTATGATATTTCTCTTTCAAATAATCTTTCAATGTAGAAAGCAAATCCCTATCTAAGGAACTATCTGCACATACAGGAACATTAATAGGCTTCTCCACAACAAGCAAATGATTATCTTCATAAATAACATTAATCTTTTGTAATTCTTCCATATATTCCACAAGGAAGTACCAAATCATTTTCAATAATTGGTAATCCTATTTCTCCAGTATCAATATTAGTATGAGGAAAAGTCAACTTTAAGATATTTTCCAAAGAAGTAGGAGAAACACCAGTTGTATAAGAATTAATTAATAGAAAAGAAAAATCATCATCTAACACATCTTTAACTTTATCCAATAATTCTTGCAAATTATCCTCTAATCTCCATACTTCCCCCTTAGGACCTCTTCCATAACTAGGAGGATCCATAATAATTCCATGATATGTTCTTCCCCTTCTCTTTTCTCTTTCCAAAAATTTAATCACATCATCTACAATAAAACGAATCTTATGATCATCAAGTCCACATAAATGCATATTCTCTTTTGCCCATTCAATCATTCCTTTAGAAGCATCAACGTGAACCACTTCACTAGCTCCAGCAAAAGAAGCAGCCATTGTAGCACACCCTGTATAAGCAAACAAATTCAAAACTCTAAAATCATTCCTGCCATCAGTTTTGATTTTTTCCATCACATAATCCCAATTAGTAGCTTGCTCAGGAAAAATTCCAGTATGTTTAAAATTAGTAGGACTAACTTTAAAAGTCAAATCCTTATAATGAATTTTCCATTCAGAAGGAAGGGATTTCTTAAATTCCCAATTTCCTCCCCCTTTATTACTTCTATGGTACCATGCATCCCACTCGTTCCAAATCTTATCTTTTGATTTTTTCCAAATAATTTGCGGATCAGGTCTTCTTAAAATAATGTTTCCCCACTTTTCAATTTTTTCTCCATCTCCACTAGCAAGACAAGAGTATTCCTGCCAATGATTACTGACTTTCATTATCTCTTTTCCCCTCTTTCTATAAAAATTATAATCAAAAAATCAAGAAAAAACAATACATCTCGTATTGCTTTACAATATATATTAAACGGAAAATACTTATTTAAAACTTTCTTTTTATTCTTCTTCACTATGTTTTACATATTCTTCTCTCATTACAGAAATTATACGAACCAAAAAATCTAAATCATTATCCATCAAATACTGACAACCATCTACTATTTTTTTAATCTTATCCTTAGTATCTAACTTCTCTTTCTGAATATCCATCAAACTAGCAACATCAACATTAAAAAATTCTGCAATATCACGAATTATCGATAAAGAAGGTTCTGATTTACCAGTCTCAATTCTAGATAAACAATTCCGATTAATTTTTAAAATAGCTGCCAAATTCTCTTGAGATAAATCATGTTTCTTCCTTAACAATTTCACTTTATCTCCAAAATCCATATCACCAACTCCTAAATCAATAAAATTATTATAAACATACTTTTTCTCATCAAAAATAATTAGAACAAAATATTAACTTAATCGATAATATTATTACCAATACAAAACAAATAATACTTATCCTTATCTTACTTCTTATATAAAGAAAAAGAAAATATAAGTATTTTTTCAAAATAGGTCATTAAAATAGGTTATATAGAATTGACAAAAACACTTACTAGTGCTATATTTATACCAACACGAAGGTGTTTTTATTTTAGTCAAATACAAGATTTAAGGAGGATTATAATGAAAAAAATAATCAATGGAATCAAAAATTATTTTAAAGGAGTAAAAAAAGAAATCAAACGTATTCGTTGGACAAATGGGAAAGATTTAGTAAAATACTCCTTAACAACAGTAAGTTTTATGGTAGCATTAGGTGCATATTTTTATGTAATTGACCTATTAGTATCTCTATTAAGGAGTGTGAAGGCATAATGAAAAAAGAATGGTATGTAGTAACAACAGTAACTGGCTATGAATATAAAGTAAAAGAAAAATTAGAAATGATGATCAATTCTATGGAACTTCATAAAAATATCTATCGAGTTGTCGTTCCAGAACAAAAAATTGTCGAAGTAAAAGATGGTGTAAAAAAAGAGAAAGTCAAAAAAATGTTACCAGGATACGTCTTGGTAGAAATGGTAATGTCAGATGAAGCATGGTATATTGTAAGAAATACACAAGGAGTAACTGGATTTATTGGTTCATCTGGAAAAGGAGCAAAACCAATCCCACTTTTACCAAACGAAGTAGACGATATTCTAGGAAAAATGGGATTAAGCAGAATTGATGCTTCTAAAGAATTAGAACCAGGCAAAAAAGTACGCATCTTAGAAGGACCATTCAAAGATATGGAAGGTACTATCGAAAGTGTTGACATGAAGACTCAAAAATTAAATGTTAATGTGGATTTATTCGGCCAAGTGACTAAAGTAGAAGTCGATTTATCTGAAATTTCTAGTATAGACTAGCAACAAATGCTTGTATTTACTGAAATAAAAGCAAATAAATAGTTGAAAATCAAAAAAAAGTATGTTATGATTATAACCGCAGCAAGTATTAGGTTTAATAAGTGGAAGGAGAGAAAAGTAAAAAAGAAGAGGCGGACACTTACCGAATCTAACTTTTCCACCCGTTTGAACCACTCGCGAAAAAATAACAAATTTAATTAGGAGGTGTTTTTCGTGGCAAAAGAAATTACGAAGAAAATTAAATTACAAATCCCTGCTGGACGTGCTACACCTGCTCCACCAGTTGGAACAGTATTAGGACCTGCAGGAATTAATTTACAAGAGTTTTGTACAAAATTTAATGACTTATCAAAAGACAAAATGGGAGATGTATTACCAGTTGAAATTACTATCTATGACGATAGAAGTTTCGATTTAGTATTAAAAACTCCACCAGCACCATTCTTACTTAAAAAGGTTGCTAAAGTTGCAAAAGGAACAACAAAAGGAGAAACTGTTGCAACAATTACTCGTGACCAATTAAAAGAAGTTGCTGAAACTAAAATGCCAGATTTAAATGCTTACGATGTTGAATCTGCAATGAAAATTGTAGAAGGAACTGCTCGTAACATGGGAATCGAAATCAAAGATTAATAATTCCTAGAATAGGGGAATCCCTATTAAGTGGAAGGATTAAAGTCCGCACGAACCACAAAGGAGGTAAAAAAATGAAAAAGAGCAAGAGATACGTTGCTAACTTAGAACAAGTTGATAAAAATAAAAGTTATTCTATTGAAGAAGCTATTTCTTTAGTGAAAAAAACATCAAATTCTAAATTTGATGAAACACTAGAAGTAGCAATGAACTTAAACTTAGATGTAAAAAAAGCTGACCAACAATTAAGAGGCGCTGTTGTATTACCACACGGAACAGGTAAAACAAAGAAAATCTTAGTATTAGCAAAAGGAGACCAAGCTAAAGCTGCTACTGCTGCGGGAGCAGATTATGTAGGAGATGTAGACATGATCGACAAAATTGCTAAAGAAAATTGGTTTGACTTTGATGTTATCATTGCCACTCCAGAAATGATGCCTCAATTAGGTAAAATTGGTAAATTATTAGGACCAAAAGGATTAATGCCTAACCCTAAAACTGGTACAGTTACAACTGATGTAAAAAAAGCAATAGAAGAAACAAAAAAAGGAAAAGTAAACTATAGAACAGATAGTTACGGAAATGTTCATGGTATTTTCGGAAAAACTAGTTTCGAAGATGCAAAATTAGTAGAAAATTTAAAAGCATTCATCGAAGTAATACTTAAATCAAAACCATCAACTGCTAAAGGAAACTATGTTAAAAATATTTCTATTTCATCTACTATGGGACCTGGAATAAAGATTGATTTAACAAGTGTTGACAAATAATTTTAAGTATTATATAATATAACGCGTAATCAGAAATTTATGCCCAAGACAGTAAGGACACATAAAGTGTTTAATCATCTTACCGAGGAATAAAGTAGAAAAATCTTTTTATCTCTCGGAAATATTGTTTCTGAGAGATTTTTTAGGCATAAAGAACAGAAAGGAGTTGTTATAGATGGCAAATGCTAAAATCCTAGAACAAAAACAAGTTGTTATTGACGAAATCAAAGAGAAATTCGCCAATGCAAAGTCAATCGTTTTATTTGACCCTCGTGGATTAAAAGTATCAGAAGTAACTGAATTAAGAAGAAACTTAAGAGAATCAGGTTCTGATTATAAAGTATATAAAAATACTTTAACCAAAAGAGCGATTGCAGATAGTGGTTTAGAGCTAGATAATTATCTAGAAGGGCCAACAGCAATTTCATTCTCTAGTGATGAACTTGCTCCAGTAAAAATTATTAGTGAATTTGCTAAAAATCACGAAGCTTTAGAATTAAAGGCTGGAGTAGTAGAAGGAAAGGTTGCAAATGTAGAAGAATTAAATTCATATGCATCAATTCCATCAAGAGAAGGATTGTTAACAATGTTAGCAGGTGGATTAATGGCTACAGTAAGAGACTTATCTATCTGTCTAGATTTATATTCAAAAGAAAAAGAAGAAAATTAATAATAAATATATAAGGAGGAATTTATAATGGCAAAATTAACAAAAGATGAATTCATTAATTCATTAAAAGAAATGACAATTCTTGAAATTAAAGAATTAGTAGATGCAATGAAGGAGGAACTTGGAGTAGATCCAAGTGCAGTAGCAGTAGCAGCAGCACCAGCTGCAGCAGCTGAAGAAACTGGTCCTTCTAAAGTTAATGTTGTATTAACATCAGCAGGAGCAAACAAATTACCAGTAATCAAAATTATTAAAGAAGTAACTGGATTAGGATTAAAAGAAGCAAAAGAAATTGCTGATAATGGTGGAGCAATTAAAGAAGGCGTAGCAAAAGAAGAAGCAGACGCATTAAAAGCTCAATTAGAAGAAGCTGGAGCTTCAGTAGAATTACAATAATAATTCATGAAATAGAATCGGATTACCGATTCTTTTTTTGACAAACAAAAAAACTTAATGTAAATCAGAAAGAGAATAATTGAATAAAATTAAACTTTATGTTAAAATCTTATCAAGAGGTGAAACAGTATGGAAGAAAAAAAGATATTAGAGAATTATCAAGAAAAACTACAAGAGATTGAAGAAAATCTAAAAAGTATCAACCACACTTTAAATGAATTAGAAATTGAAAAAGGTAAAGTAGGCAAATATGAATATGATTCTAAGTGGAAGAATGAAGAAAGTAAAGCAAAAAATTATAGGGATAGCCTTCAAACTCAAAAAGAAAATTTAGAACATATTTTAAAGGCTTATGATATGGTAAAAACATACAAATCAAGTATAGAAAATCTAGAAAAAGTTAAACTTAGTAGTCCACAAGAAAAAAGTGAATTGGAAAATGATCGAAAAAGATTACAAGAACTTTTAGAAAAAAATATGATACTTTTACCACAAGAATTACAAGAAGCAATTTCTAAAAATACTACGAATGCTCAAAATATTAGGGAAGATATTAATAAAAATCCACAAAATGAACTTAATTTAACCGAAAAATCATCTAAAACAATAGAAGATTATCAACAGGAAATATTAGCAAATCAAACTGAACTAAAACACTTAGAAGAAGAAATTCAAAAATTAGAATTAGTAAAAGATACAATTTCTAAAGAAGAATATATCAAAAATTTGCAATCTCTAAAAAAATACATTAGAAGAGAACGAGGAAAGTTATTAAGAAACACACAAATTGTCAATTGTTATGAAATTGTTTTGAATGATTTAGAAAGAATTCAAGAAATAGATGAAACTATTGCTAGAGATGAGCAAGATAGTAAGGAAATGGAAAGAGACAGAATTATTCTTCAAACTGAAATTGATAAAAACAAAAAAATAGTTCCTAAAAATATTATTAATAATTTAATCAATCAGAATTTACAATCTCAAGTAGTTAAACCTAATGATAATGTTACAAAAAAAGTTAATAATAGTCCTTCAAACAATTTAAAAAGTAATGTATCCACTCCAGGTAAAACGATAAATTTTGAAAATTTAAACAATTTATCAACAGAAGAATTACAATCTAGATATAGTAAACTAGTAGAAATACTAGAAAAATATAAAGATGTAGAAGACAAAAAAATACCAGAAAATTTTTCTAATATTGCTAATGAAACAGAATCAATTGCTAATTTATTAGTCTCTAGAGGTGCTTCACTTCCTTTACAAGACAATCATAAAGAAGATGATGTTTCAAAAGATAATTCCCAAACAGATTCTAATTCTTCATTTATAAAACCACTTACTAGTTTTAATGATGAATTAAATGAAGCCTTAAATAAAACAATTGCTAACTTAGGAAAAAATAATGACAATTTAGCTAATACAGCACAAGCTACTAACGATGATGATTTAGTAAATCAATTTAGAACAATTTTTCAAAAAAATTTACAAAATGCAGAAAATCATCAACAAGAAGAAAAAGATAAAACGCATAAAGAGAATTTAAAAAGCATATTAGGAGTGCCAACAAAGCAACCACAAGAAACACATAAAGAAAATCTAAAAAAAATATTAAATCCTGATACCTCAAATCAAGAATCAATCGAAAAACAGGAACCAAAAATCCAAACAGAAGAAGATCAAAGTTTGAGAAAAAAATCAGAAAATCAATCTACAACAAGCAATTTAGAATCTTCAGAAAAACAAACTAGAGAAAATAAAACAAAAAAAGAAAGTAAGAAAGCAAAAGAAGTAACATCAGTAAGAAAACCGAAAAAGAATATTTTTAAAAGATTAATAGCAAAAATATCTTCCGTTGCAGTGACTCTAGTTTTGATATGCGCAGGAGGAACAGCAATCGCCAAAAAAATAACTACACCAAAACCTGATACAACAATAGAAAATAATACCAATGAGTTAGATAATTCATCTGATATTCAAACAACATATAGCAATGGTAATGAAATATATCATCCAGAATTATTAACAGATGAAGAAATTCAATCTTTAACTAATCCTGAAGATTCGAACGTAGATCTTGTAGATATGCAACCAATATCAGAGCCACTTAACGAAGAAAACAATAATGATGGTTTCTTAATTAATGATAGTGATAATAACGTTAATTCATCTGAATATGAAGATACCAGTTCATATATAGAAAACGATTCACCTAACTTAACATATCTTGATGATGATGCAGAGTCATATACTTCATATGAAGCCAATGAATATAATAATCTTAATGAAAACTCAATTCGAATTGGTAGTGAAGTAACTGTTAATGGCAATGTACACAGAAATGTTTTTGATGCATATTTTCAGGAAAATGCTTTTACTCCAACATTTAATAACGACACGAAAAGAATTGTACTAGGAGTAGGAATAGCAAACGGTCAAGGTATTGTTAGAAAATATGCTTATAACGAAAATGCTAATCAAGATATTCAACAAATGATAAATAATGGTGGAGAAGTTGTAACAGTATTAACAGCAAACAAAGATAAATATCTTGCAAGTTGTGGAAATAATATGCAAATAACAAGAGAACAATTAGACGCCATTGAAGAAGGTTGGTATAACATTAATGATATTAACTTAGAAAATGTGAAAGGATTATCAAAATGAAAAAAATAGAATTATATGATATTATTACTTTAGAAGATAACACAGAATATGCTGTTTTAAAAATGTTACAAGAAGAAAATAAAAAATATTGCCTATTAGCGCCAGTAGATGAAGAAGAAGAACCAGACATGGAAGCTATAAAAATAGTAGAGTTAAAAGAGGAAAACAATAAAACAGTCGTAGAAGAAATCGATGAAGAATTAAATAAAAAATTAGCCAAAAAATTCTTAAATTTACTACGAGAGGGAATAGAGGAAAACGAAGAATAAAAGTTTTCAACAGAACAGTGGAAAAGTTTAGAAAAAATGAACTTTTCCATTGACTTTTATCAAGAGAGATGCTAACATTATATATTGGAAACGCATCTTTTTTTGACGTGGAAGAGCGAAAAATAATGGCATAGGGGTGAAAAAATAATGGCTTATAAATTAAAGCAAAGCGGCGATTATAGACAAAGAAGAAATTTCTCTATGATCAAAAATTCATTAGAACTTGATAATTTATTACAAATTCAAAAAGAATCATACCAATGGTTCGTAAAAGAAGGAATTAAAGAGGTATTCGAAGATTTATTTCCAATTGAAAGTTTTTCAGGAAGTTTATCATTAGAGTTTGGTGAATATGAATTTGATACGCCAAGATACTCTTTAAAAGAATGCAAGGACAGGCAAATTACTTATGCATCTCCTTTAAAAGTACAAACAAGATTATTTAACAACGAAACAGGTGAAGTAAAAGAGCAAGAAATATTTTTAGGAGACATGCCATTGATGACCGATAGCGGAACGTTTATCATTAATGGTGCAGAAAGAGTAATTGTCTCTCAATTAGTAAGATCACCTAGTGTATATTACTCTAAAGAATTAGACAAAAACGGAAAACCTGTATATGCAGCAAAAGTTATTCCAACAAGAGGAACATGGTTGGAGTACGAAACAGATGCTAAAGATGTCATCTATGTTAGAATTGATAGAACTAGAAAAGTACCAGTCACAACCCTTTTAAGAGCATTTGGACTTTCTAGCGATGAAGAGATTTTATCCGTATTTGATAATAATACTTATTTAAAAAATA
>JAQXQC010000045.1 GCA_029100965.1 Bacilli bacterium
TTGGATAACTGCCACTGATGATTTATTAAAATTTAGAAGAAAAGAAATATTAAATAATAGTGGCAGTATATCTCATAAAGAAGCAGTAGAAAAAGCAGAAAAAGAATATGAAAAATTTAGAGTTATACAAGATCAAAAATATATTTCATCAATGGATGAATTTTACAATAAATATTTAAATGAAAGCAAAGGTGATAAATAATGAAATCTTATGACAATACAATAAAATATTATGAATTATTAATGTATTATAAAGATACATCTATTTATAAAAAATATTCATTACCTGATGGTTTTCATTTTGAATTTTATAAAGGCGGGAATATGAATGATTGGATAAATATTCATATCGAGAGTGGAGAATTTTGTGCTATCGAAGAAGGAATAATGATATTTCATGATTTCTATGATACATTCATTCAAGAGTTAAATAAAAGATGTATATTTATAGTGGATGATAAAACAAATGAGAAGGTTGGTACTGCAACTGTATCCCTACTAAGCAAAGAAGAGTTTGGGTATAATGGTGCAGTAGATTGGGTAGCAATAAAAAAAGACTATCAAGGTAAGGGTTTAGCAAAGCCATTGATTACAAAAATATTAGAAATTGCAAATGAATTAGAGCATAAAGGTATAATTTTGCACACACAAACTACAACATGGTTGGCAGCAAAATTATACTTGGATTTTGGATTTAATATATTAAATAAAAATGAAAAAAATGGTTGGAACATTCTAAAAACTTTAACGAATCACCCAAAGTTAAATGAATTTGAAACATTAAAAATAGAAGAAGTATACGATAAAAGAAATGTTGAAATAGAGGCACAATTAAACCAAATATTTAAAGATGATAATTTTAATTATTCAGTATGGTACAAAAATGGATTACACAATGTGTATGTTTATTATAAAAATAGTACTTATGAATATAAATATTTTGATTATGAAGATAAAATTATTTTGAAAGAAGTAGAAAAGAAAAAATATAAAAGATAGGAAGTGATTTAAATGGATATATATCAAAAGAGAAAAATGAGACAAGAGAAGAAAAATAATCAACAAAATAATGAGGTTGAAAAAATCGGTATCAACTGGTACCCTGGTCATATGGCCAAAACCAAAAGAGAAATTTCTGAAAAAATTAATTTAATTGATATGGTATTAGAAGTAATTGATGCCAGGATTCCCCTATCCTCTAAAAATAAAGAAATTGATTCTTTGATAAAAAACAAACCAAGAATCTTAATCATGACCAAAAAAGATTTATGTGATGAGCAAATTACAAATAATTGGAAAAAATATTATGAAGAAAAAGGCTATCAAGTACTATTAGTAGACCTTTTACATGATAAAAACTTGAACAGTATTTTTAGTAAAATCGATACCATTGCTCAAGAATTAAACAAAAAAAGACAAGCTAAAGGACTAAAACCTAGAAAAACAAGAATATTAATCCTAGGTATACCTAACGTAGGAAAAAGCACCCTAATTAATCGATTAGTAGGTAAAAAAGCAACCAATGTAGGAAATAAACCAGGAATTACTAAAAATTTGGAATGGATAAGAATTAACGCATATTTAGAACTATTAGATACCCCAGGAATTTTATGGCCAAAACTAGAAGGAAAAAATACTGCCCTAAATTTAGCCTCAATGACCGCTATCAAAGAAGAAATTCTAAACAAAGAACAAGTTTCAATCTACATTTTAGAAACCCTAAAAAAATATTACCCTGAATTTCTAAAACAACGCTACCAAATAGAAAATCTAGAAGATACTCCTAAAATCATCGACACAATAGGAAAAAAAATTGGAGCAATCTCCAAAAATGAAGTAGATATTGAAAAAGTTTCCACAATCATATTAAAAGATTTAAGAGAAGGATCTTTGGGAAAAGTTACCTTCGATAGATTTGAGCAAAACTAAAATGAAAATAGAAAAGTACGAGAAAATTGGTACTTTAAAATATCGACTTTACTTAGATAATGGAGAAATTATCGATACCTATGATGATGTAATTCTAGAAAATGAGCTATTACTAAAAAAAGAATTAGATGAGCATTTATACAATAAAATACTGATCGATACAAATCTACAAGAATACTATAATGCCTGCGTTAAATATATTCAAACTAGACTTCGTTCCACTAAAGAAATTGATGATTATCTAAAAAGAAAACAAGTAACAGAAGAAGATAGAATCTTTATCATAGAAAAGCTAACAAAAAAAGGACTATTGAACGATAAGTATTTTACCAAATGTTTTATTAATGATAAATTAAAGTTTACTAACATGGGAGAATACAGAATCATCAATGAACTAAAAAAATTAAATATCTCTACCCCCATCATCGAAGAAAATAAATACTTATTTAATGAAGAAATCATCCAAGAAAAAATCAATAAAAAAATTGAAAAAGCAATCAAAAGTAACCATAAATTAGATAATTATAAACTAAGAAATAAATTATACAATTCCCTATTAAGAGATGGCTACAACCCTTCACAAGTAATCTCTTCCTTAAATCAATATTTTTAAAATTTTATTTTTTCTTCTATTTCGACAAAATATTTGCCCTACTTCTTATATATTATATTTGGTGATCAAAGTGCGAATATTTTATATTTATAATGTAAATGATTTTTTCTATGAAGTCTATAATAAATATCCTTACAAACTTTACAAAATGCTAGAAGATACCTACTATACAAACAGACATGATATGATGCTATCAACTAATTATTATGAAGCAATAACCAATCATTTTAACAAACTCTTTATGAATAACTTTTTAAATATTAATCATAAAGTAGATGTTTATTATAACAACAAAGCAAATATTCATCTCATTTCTAATTATCATGAATATAGTAAATTAATGGTCAGTAATTATTGTCTAAAATTAAAAAGTAGCATTAACTACCCTTCTTTCTTTGATAGCCTTCAAAAGTTCAATAACAAACTATTCGTCTGTGATTTTGAAAATCAAGACTATTTTTGGTTAGAAAATGTCCATAAAAAAGAAGAGTTACTAGCAAAGTAATGGACAAAAATACTTATTTTTAGTAAAATGAATACATGGAGGGATAATATGCTAAGAGATATATTATATTTAGTAATTGGACTAATTGCAGGAGGAATTATTGGATTTTTCATCGCTAGAAAATTTATGATGAAATATTTAAAAGAAAATCCTCCTATTAACGAACAAATGATTAAAGCAATGATGTCTTCAATGGGAAGAACACCTAATCAAAAACAAATCAATCAAATGATGAAACAAATGAATAAATATATGTAAAAAAGTATCAGAAAAATTTAACTGATACTTTTATTTTTACAATTTAAATCATTAATTTTATAATGCTTAATCTTAAAAATAGACATTATCATTAAAACAAGATTAATAATAATAGGAATTAACAATATATATAGTCTAAGAGCTATCTCTATCTCAAAATTTTCAAACCAATTATAAACAATAACTCCTAATTTTTCACAGGGATAAACAACATTACTTTGATAACTAGAGTAAGCAACAAAAAAAATATAAAAAAATAAAATAATAAAAAAAATTATAGTTAAACAACGAATTAGTTTCCACTTTTTCATTTTATATCACACTACTAAAAAAATTTTTAATCATTACTATACTCCATAATAAAATTCTCACAAACCCATTCTGGAGAATCCTCCAACAAAGAAATCAAAGCTGTTTCTAACTCATCCTTACTTAACCTTGATACAATATCATATATATCATCATACAAGTCTTCTTGATACTCTTCATACTCTCTTTCTTGTTCTTCTAAATCTTCCATATATTCTTTCGCTTCATTAGGAAATAAAGTAAAATATAAACCAACCTTATGCTTACACATTACTCGATTATCAGAAGCATGAGGACATGTACAATGAGAATTCTTCTTAGGATGCTCTAAATCAATACGAACCTTATATCGATTACCATTACTCCCTAAAGCAATACCTTCAAATTCATGATGATTTATCTTCCTAGTTTGAATCAACTTCTTTTGCTGATAATAATCATATCCCCTATTCTTAGAATTAAAACTAGCCGACGAAATAAAACTCATCTAAAACACCTCTTACTTAATACTAACTTTCTTGCTTTTTTTCTTTTATCGTTACAATTTTCTGATTAATATCTTCTTTAAAGAAACGATAAGTAGCAATAATAATAATAGCAACAGGAAGAGAAATCACAATTCCCCAGAATCCTCCTAAAATACCGCCAGCAAATACAGCAAAAATATTGACTAAAGCAGGAAGTTGATTAGTCTTACCATATACTTTAGGAGCAATGATATAACCATCAATATTAGGACAAACTAAACAAACAATTAAAGTTAAAATTAATAATTTTGTACTAACAACTGAAGCAATAATTACCGCTAAAACATTCACAATAAATCCTCCAAAATAAGGAATGATTGTAGTAATAGCAGCTAAAATACTTAAAATTAAATAATTAGGATGACCAATTAATTTAAAAACAATCGTATATTCAATAAATTGAATTAAAATTGTCTTAAATAAACCACTAAAATAATTATTAATCTCCGTATCTAATCTCTT
>JAQXQC010000046.1 GCA_029100965.1 Bacilli bacterium
GCACCAATTTGAATTTATTCGAACTAGAAATAGTTCGTTTTTTTTCTAAAAATGAAGGTATTAAGTGTCTTTTGTGGTGTTTTTTTATCTTTATATGTTATAATAATTTCAGCATTTTGAGTGGTGTTGCAAAAATACAAATATAATGTAAATGGGGAAAATGCTAAATTTGAATAGTTGTTAATAAATGAGAGATGGTATAAGATGAAGAAAAAAGAAGCTGAGGTATTAGCTCTAAAGAAAGTTGATGTAATTGTTGAATATATTATGCAGATATTAGAAGATACTTCTAAGGTGTCTGGTATGATGAATTTTAGTTCTGCAAAAATAGATGGTCAAAATATGTGTACTATGGATATTTATGTACCTTTCAGAAATTTTGAAAAACATTTAAATCTTGGAATAACGAGTGCTCATTATAATGTTTTATGTAAAGAATTTCTTGATAGAGTAATTACTACCTTTTTACCTCATGAAACGATTGGGGCAACTAGATTTTATCAATTTAGGTCAAATAATATTTTTGATGGAGTAAGTATAGTTAATTCTATTGGTAGTGAAATAAAAGTAAATATGTATGGCGTAGATAGAAGTATTTCTAATGAATATAATGAAAAATATGATGAATATCTTAATCAATCTATGATGGAAAATAGTACTTTAAGGAAAAGAGTTTAATCAGTATTTTTTTAAAATAAATATAGATAATTTATTAAATTCATGGTATGTTGTATATAGAATTGATGTTTATTAGTTGTTCTTAAATATGAGTGTTCAAAATAGGCTCTTTGTATTGCACTAAATTGATGGAAAACTCGAGCATGTCTTGAATTTAAGTATAGATTGCTAACAGAAATGTTAGTTTTTTATTTATAGAATGAATGATGATTGATCAATTATGTTTAAGATATAAAATTTTTTAGAAAAGATTTTATCACGATTACTGAATGAAGAGATAGAATTTTATAAAAATATAATTAATGAAAGTGCAAGTATAATTTCAAATAGTGGTGTAGTGGTAAAAAATGTTAGAGATTATAAGATGAGGAAAGTAAAATAATTTTGCTCAATTTGAAGATTGAGTGAGGGATAAAGGTGATATGTAATGAATAATATTCAAAAAATAATGGATATAATGAATCAAATCGAATATGGTTTTTTAGATGATAATGGAAATAATATATGTGATAATATAGATTTTGAATCTACGTTTAACAAAGTATATTATTTAATGTCACCAGAAGAATTATTAAATAAAAAGGTGGGAGTTTGTTGGGAACAAGTAGAGTTAGAAAGACGATTATTTGAAGAAAATAATATAAAAAATGAAACATATTTTATTTATATCGATGATAAAAATAATTTACCTTCTCATACTTTTCTTGTATATTATATGGATAGTAAGGTTTATTGGTTTGAACATTCATGGTTTGATGAAAAAGGGGTTCATGAATATAATAATTTAAATGATTTATTAAATGATGTTGAAATCAGATTTATTAAAAGTAGAGAAAATGAGGTTCCAAAAGGTTTAGATGTTTTTATATATAGGTATAATAAGCCAAATTATAATATTTCATGTGATGAATTTTATCGTTATATTTTTACACAAAAGAAGATATTTAATTTCAAAATAGAAATGACAACAATTCATGATTTAGAAAGAATAAAATATTATAAATTAAAAACAATTGTTGAATATGCTAAAAATTTATCAGAAGAAGAAATGACAAAAATAGATAATTATATATGTGAAAGTGTTTCTGCTTTTATAAAAGAGTATAGAAATATAATTTATAATAAAAAAATCATAGGTAGTATTTTGGTTAGAAAAATAGATGGTGGCTTATTATTAGATGAAATTTTTATTGATAAAGAATATAGAAATAAAGGAATTGGTTCTTTGATAATTCAGAATTATGTTCTTGATAATGATTATAATATATATCTTTGGGTATATAAGGACAATGTTAAAGCTTTTAATTTGTATAAGAGGTTAGGTTTTAAAATTAAGGAAGAAACGGATAGCAGATATTATATGGAATTTCAAAAAAATTTATGATTTTAACTGAAAGTGTGTTTTTATTTTATGTATTGAAAATAAGTGGATGGATTTTATATGACAGATTTAAAAAAAGAGTTATTTGCTATTTATGATACTATTCACAATCCTAATGAATTATATGAATATATGAGAAAAAATATAAGATATGGTTTTATTTCTAGAGAAGATCATCAAGTTTATATGCGCAGTTTATTAAATGATGATAAATTATATGAAGATACTTTATTTAAAAGTTATTATTTGCAAACTCCGGAAGAATTAATTTTTTCAAAATGTGGTTTATGTTATGATCAAGTTGAATTTGAAAAGGATTGGTTATTGTATAATGGTTATGATGTTTATACTTTTTTTTGTACATTTCATCATCATTCTTTTTTGATTTTTAGTTCTGGAGAGGGGAAAAAATATTATTTAATAGAAAGAACTTTTAAAGAAACAAATGGAATTTATGAAGCGAGTTCGTTGAATGAGGCGGTTAAGTTGTATGTGGCTCAACAACTTTATCATAATCCAAATATTTCTATTCATGATATCCAAATATATCAATATAGTACTGTGAATTATGGTGTTGGATTTTATGAGTTTATTGAAGGGGTTAAAGCAGGAGAACGATATATGGAAATTAGTTTGTGATTTTAGAGTAAAACTGTTTTTGAAAGGTAAGTACTTTAAAAGAAAGTGGTGAAAATTTAGAAAAAAATTAGTTCTTCTATTTACAAATGATTTATTCTACTATACAATTATATTGTAGGATATGGGGTGTGTTAATGAGTAGTCAAAGGAAGAGTAATCATACTATTCTTATTGTAGTTGTTTTGGCAACTTTATTTATTTTACTTGGAATAGGAGGCCTTTTTTATTATAAACTTTCTAATTCTAGAAATCGATTTCGTGTTTTGATTGAGAATGTTGTTGAATATTTGGAGGAAAATACTTTAAAAGATAAGCCTAAAAGTTTGCAGGGAGTTTTAACTTTGGGGATTAATGGGGAAAGTACTGATGAAGATGAACAACAAATAATGGAGATGTTAAATAAGATTGATGTTTCGTTTTTATATGATGTAGATTATGCTACGAAGAGAATGAATTTTGAGATGAAGTCGAATTATGATAAAAAAGAACTTTTGAATTCTAGTTTTTATATGGAGAGTGGGAATGGTTATTTATATTTAGATAATTTATATGATAAAAGTATTAAGGTTCCTATTGATAATTATGATTCCTTTTTTAAATTAAATCTTTTTAGTGATTATAGAGTGGTTTATAATAGTATTGAAAAAGCATTGATTAATTCTTTGAGGGATGATTATTTTGAGAAGGATTATGTTACGATTGATTCAAAGAAGATATTAAAAACTACGTTAATTTTAAATCGTAAAAATTATCAAGAGATGAAAAAAAATATTTTTCATGATTTGTCTTTGGATAGTTCTTTTTTAAAGAGTTTATCTAATGTTACAGGTAAAAAAGCATCTGTTTTGAAGGAGAAATTGAATAATATTGCTGATAGTGTAGAAGAAGATTATAGTGATATCAATATTATTCTTTATACAAGAAATGATAGTTTTTTGAAGTTGGAATTAGAATCTGACGGAGAGAAAGTTACTTTTCAAAAAGAAGATAGGGAAAAATATTCTTATTCTTATGATAAAAATAGTAAAGTTATTTATGATGGTGTTGTTCAAGCGAGTAGAAAGAAGGATAATACAGTTCAATCTACGTTTTTAGTGAATGATCGGGTAAATCGTTTTTCTGTTCAGTTGATGACTACCTCTTCTTATGAGGTAAATAAAAAAATAGAGAAGAAAAATATTAGTAATTCTATTTTGTATAAAGATATTTCTGTAGAGGAGAAAAATCAAATTTACTCTAAAATTTTAGAGAATGAGGGAATGAAAAATTTGATTCAGGAATTTTCTAAATTAGGGAGTCGAGTTAATCAAGTTTTAAGTTAATTATTTATCTATTAAAAAATACTGAGGGAAGAACTTATTCAGTATTTTTTTCGTATATTATATTGGTGATTGTGTTTGAAGTTTTTTAGGGATATAGATCGATATTTTGTAGATAGAGAATATCGGATTACAATTGATAAAAATAGGGTACATATTATGAACTATTTAGAGATTGTTGATTTTTCAGATACTTGTATAGTTGTTCGCTATGAAGGAGGGAGGAGTATTTTAACTGGTAGTCAATTGGTGATTTCAAAAATGCAGGATGATGAAATTTTGATTGAGGGAAAAATATGTTCTATTGAAGTATAAAAGTCTTTTTTTTTCATACACTTTGATAGGTGAATAATTATGAGAAATCGATATTTGGAAAGATTTGATAATCGAATACGGGTTCTTGTTGTTGGAAATAATGTACAAAATTATTTAAAAAGAGTGTTAAAACGAAAGATACATATTTATCGGGTAATTCCAAAATCGAGAAGAGAGATTGAACTTATTTTAGATTATTCTGAATATGAAAAATTATTGGAATATCGGTCTGTTTATGAAATTCATGTTCTTGGTTATATGGGAAAGAAAAGAATAAAAGATAAATTTTATCAGAATTTTCTTTTGCTTTTATTTATGGGATTTGGATTAATGATGATTATTTTATTTTCTCATGTGATTAGTCAAGTTGAAATTATTCATCAAGATAAGGAACTTCGTTCATTTTTATCTAGTGAGTTAAAGAAATATGGTATTTGTAAGTATACTTTTAAGAAGAGTTATCAAGAACTTGAGAAAATTGAAAGTAATATTTTGAAGAATAATAAGGATAAATTGGAATGGATAGAAATTGTTGAATATGGGACAAAGTATACTGTTCGGGCTGAGGGGAGAAAGTTAAATCAGGAAAAAGAAGTTTATCAGTATCAACATATTGTTAGTCGTAAGAATGCGGTTATTACTAGAATAGATGCTACTGTTGGGGAAAAGATGAAGTTTGTTAATGATTATGTGAAAAAGGGAGAGATTGTGATTTCTGGAGAAATTTTGCTTCCTAATAATACGAAAGTTTCTACGATGGCTAAAGGAAATGTTTTAGGAGAAGTTTGGTATCGTGTTTCTCTTCACTATCCTTATGTTTATCAAGAATCTCGTTTGACTGGTAAGAAAAGAGAAGTGTATGCCCTTTATTTTTTTGGTAAACGTTTTGGTATTTTTGATTTTCATCAATATCGTGTTTTTGAGAGTAAGAAAAAAATACTGTTTTCTTTTAATATGTTGGATATTCAGATGGTTCGTGAGGTACAGTATGAGGCTGATGTTCGGGATGAAATTTATACGGAAGATATTTTGGAGAAGAAAGTTAGTTCTTATGTTTCAGATAAGTTAAAGAGAGATAATCCTTATATTCGTGAAATTAAAGAGATTAAAGTTTTGAAGCAAAATAGTGATGAGGTTGGCGTTTCTTTTCAATTATTTGTTCGGGTTGTTGAGGATATTGGAGAGGTGCTACCGTTTTCTGTTGATCATTTAGAAAATTTACCAAATTAATTTAGGAAAGATTTTTTTGAAGGGAAATGCTTTCTTTTTTTTTCTGTTTTTGTTATAATTGAGTTGATAATAGGGATTGGGTGTGATGTGGTATGAATCGTCGTGGTCAGGCTTTAGTAGAGTTTGTACTAATTTTACCAGTATTTCTGCTTATTTTATTTACTATTGTTGATTTTGGGAACTTTTTGGCTAAAAAAAATCAATTAGAAACAGAAAGTACTGATATTGTTTTATTACTTAGGAATGGGAAGAGCGCTGAAGAGGTCGCAAAGAGTTATTCGAAAATTAAGATAGAAGAGTCTGTTTTTGAGGAGAAGTATAATAAAATAAAGATTTCTGAGAATATTACATTAATTAATCCACTTCTTTATAAAATTTTAGGAAATCCTTGTATTGTAGAGGTAGAAAGGATAGTTCCTCGTGATGAATAATAAAGGGCAAAGTTTAGTATTATTTGTTTTAATTATTCCTATTTTGCTTGGGATAATGGCTATTGTTATTGATTGTGGTAAAGTATTTTTATGTAAGAATAGACAAGAAAATGTTTTAGATTTGGCGTTGGAATATGGACTTACAGGAGAGAAAAATACTGCTATAGTGGATATTTTAGATAAAAACTTTGATGAAGGAGAGCATCAGGTAGTATGGGATGATGATAAGGTAAGTATTGTTGTTCATGAAAAAGTAGATGGTGTTTTTAGTTCGTTGTTTGGTTTTTCTGCTTTTGATGTTGTTTCTAAGTATCAAGGGAGTTTAATTGATGAAAAAAAAAGGATTGAAAAGGTAAAGTAATAGGGTGATGATATGGCAAGTGCTAAGGGTAAGATTATTAGTGTTTCTTCGGTTAAGGGTGGTGTTGGTAAGACAACTATGGCGATTAATTTAGCTGGATTGTATTTTATGATGAAGAAACGGGTTTTAATTATTGATGCTGATTTTTATAGTGGTGGTGTTTCTACTTGGTTAGATATTCGTAATCAGAAAGATATTTATATGATGATTGATAGTATTTCTAATAATCGCTACAGTAGTATAACTGATTATGTTACACATTATAATAATGGAATAGATGTTTTAGCTAGTCCGAAAGATCCTAGATCAGCTTTAAAGATAGAAGCAAAGTATATTCCAATGATTTTTGAATTTGCAAAACGTGAGTATGATGTTGTATTAGTGGATACGAATCATTTGATGAATGAAGTTAATTTGATGATACTTGACAATGTTGATGTTAGTCTTCTTATGGTTACTAATGATTTGATTGATTTAAAGAATATGAGAAATTTAATTCAGATATTTAAAGGTACAGATAAAACTAATTATTTAGTTGTTTTGAATTGTTCTAGGGATACAGGAAGAGATTATTTATCTTTATTTGATATTCGTAATATTTTAAAGTGTAATATTGATTATACTATTGGGAATAGTTTTTATATTAAGAATATTGATAAGTATGTTTTAAATGGGGAAATTCTTACTTTAAATCGTAGTGTTAATCGTTTTCATGGGGGAGATATTTTAAAACTAAAGAAAATTGCTGTAAAATTATTAGAAAGTGGGGAAGAGGAAAGTGAGCAAAAAGAGTCTAATTGAGGAATTTGATGTAAAGCCTGCTACTTTGAAGGTAGAGGATATTGATGATTATGATATTTTTTCTGATAAGAATTTGCTTGATCATTTGAGAAGTACAATTATTCAGAATTTGATTGATGAGAATATTCCTGAAGATAAACTTTTGGATCAATATATTAATGATGAAATTGATAAGGCGATTAGTAATTATAATTTGGATTATTTACAGAGAAATTATATCTTTAATTTAATTCAGAATGAAATTAATGGCTATGGGCCTATTACGGATTTGCTTAATGATGATCGAATTACAGAGATTATGGTGAATGGTCCTGATCAAATTTATGTTGAAGTTGATGGAAAGGTGGTTCGGGAGGATAGTGTTTCTTTTATTAATGAGAAACATATTATTAGGACGATTCAGAGAATTGTACAGCCTCTTGGTAGGACTATTGATGTTGCTAATCCTATGGTGGATGCTAGGCTTAGAGATGGGAGTCGTTTGAATGCAATTATTCCTCCTTTGTCTTTAAGAGGACCTGTACTTACCATTCGTAAGTTTGCTAAGGATTTAGAAAGTATTGATGATTTGCTTTTGAAGGGGGCTCTTACTAATGATATGGCGATTTTTCTTGAGTGTTGTGTGAAGGCTAAGTTGAATATTTTGATTAGTGGAGGAACTGGTACTGGTAAGACAACTTTACTTAATATTTTGAGTGGTTTTATTGGTAAGGATGAGAGAATTATTACCATTGAAGATGCTGCTGAACTTAGGTTAAAGCAAAGTCATGTTATTTCTTTAGAAACAAGGGCTAATAATTATGAGGGTGAGGGAGAAGTTACGATTCGTGATTTGGTTCGAAATTCTCTTAGGATGAGGCCTGATCGAATTATTGTAGGAGAGGTTCGTGGAAAAGAAGCTTTTGATATGATGCAGGCGATGAATACAGGACATGAGGGTTCTATTACAACGCTACATGCTAATGGTTGTGTTGATGCTTTAAATAGACTTGAAACAATGATTTTGATGAATGAAATGGCTATTCCTGTTAGTGCTGTTCGTGGATATATTGAAAATGCTATTGATATTATTATTCAAATTGATCGTTTAGGAGATGGTCGAAGAAAAATTACTAGTATTAGTGAAGTAGATGGAATGAGTGATGGGAATATTGTCACGAAGGAAATTTTTGGATACCATCAAAATGGAATAGCAGAAGATGGTTCTGTTTTGGGGGACTTTGTTAAGGAAAGAAGTGTTCCTTCTGTTTATGAGAAAATTAAACGTAGAGGGTTTGATGATGTGGATAGTTTATTTAAAAGAAAGAGAAGTTCTATTGAAGATTTTTAATAAAAAAATACTGAATTAGTATTTTTCTGGTAAGTTAGAAATGAGGTGGAGAGATGAATGTTATTTTGGTAACTAGAATAGTTTTAGGAGTAATTTTGTTATGGATTGTTCTTTTTATTATTCGTATGATAAGAGGAATTACTATTGAGAAGAGAGTTGCTAATTATACTCTTTCTCCTTTAGAAGATAGTAATGTTAGTTTGTTTGATCAAATTAGTCTTAAGTATTTTCACTTTCTTTCTAAGTTTTCTAAAAATTCTCATTTGATTAAGTATGCTAATAGTTATAACCAGAAGGGAATTGTTGATAGTAAAGATGCTGTTATCTTTATTTTAAATAAATTAATTGTTGCGGTTATTTTTGTTTTTTTGATTATTATTTCTTTTGCTATTCAAGGAAAGCGTTTAGGTATTTTTGGTTTCTTATTTAGTTTTGTTATAGGATATTATTTGTATGATATTTATATGATTTGGAATAAGAGGAGATGTAAGAAAAAGATTAAGAATGATATGCTTAGGGCAGTTATTATTATGAATAATGCTTTTAAAGCTGGAAAGAGTACTTTACAGGCTGTTGAGATTGCTTCAAGAGATTTACCTAAACCTATTTCTTTGGAGTTTAAAAGGATTTATCAAGATATGAATTATGGGATTAGTGCTGAGGTTGCTTTTTCTAGGTTTGCTTCTCGAGTTTCTTTAGATGAAGCGAATTATATTGCTACTAGTTTAACGATATTAAATAAAACTGGGGGAAATATTGTTGCTGTTTTTTCTAGTATAGAGAGAACTTTATTTGATAAGAAGAAGTTAGAGAGTGATTTAAAAAATTCAACAGCTGCTTCTAATTTAGTAGTAAAGGTTTTAATGGTTATTCCTATATTGTTTGTTATGATAATTTATGTAATTAGTCCTAGTTATTTTGCTCCATTTTTTACATCAGGACTTGGATATTTTATTCTTGGGATTATTCTTTTAATGTTTATTATATATATATATTTACTTAATAAAATTATGAAAGTAAGGGTGTAAGATATGAGGGGAGAAGAACATTATTTTTCTAAAAAGTTGTATCGTGAGAAGACTATTTTAGAGATAAAAAGGAAAATTAGTTTACTTGGTGTTTCAACTAAATTAGATGTTTATTCTTTTTTAAATTTAAGGTTTTTGGGGATGATTTTGATTTTTTTCCTTTTTCTAGTTAGTAGTAAGATTGGCTTTATTTTGGCACCTTTATTTACTTATCTTTTTTGTAGGGGAATTACTTATTTTTTGTTAGATAAAAGAATAAAAGATAGGCAAGTTGCTTTAGAGACAGAGGCTCTTGGTTTTTTTGAAATTTTAACTCTTTCTTTAGAAACGGGGAGAAATTTGAGCGAAGCACTTAATGTAACTGTTAATTCTTCTTTAGATGGACAACTTGTTTTAGAGTTTAAGGAAGTGTTAAGGGAAGTTGATTATGGGAAAAGTTTAACAGAGGCTATGAATGATATTCAGTCGTCTATTCCTAGTGATACGATTAATAATATTATTTTATCTTTAACACAGGCTAATTTGTATGGAAGTAGTATTATTCGTAGTTTATATGGGCAACTAGATTATTTAAGAGAAAAGAGAAAATTAGAAGTAAAAGCTGAAATTAGTAAAGTGCCAATTAAGATTAGTATTATTTCTGTATTTTTCTTTGTTCCTTTAGTACTTATTATTATTTTGGCTCCTGTACTTTTGAAGTATGTGGCTAAATAAAATACTTAGTTAGAACTTTAATTTTGTTTTCTATTTTGCTAAGTATTTTTTCTTTTGAAAAGGGAGTTGACTTATTGGGTATTCATTATTAAAATATTAATAGATGAAAAAAAGAGGTGAAAGAAATGTCAGGACATAGTAAATGGTCTACAATAAAGAGAAAGAAGGGGGCTATTGATGCAGAACGTGGTAAGGTTTTTGCTAAATTGGCAAAAGAAATTTATGTAGCAGCAAAGGCTGGAGATAGTGATCCTGCTAATAATGCGGCTCTTCGTATGGTTATTGAAAAAGCTAAGGCTGAAAATATGCCAAAATCTAATATTCAGAATGCTATTGATAAGGCTGCACAAAAGGGTAATGGAGAAAATTATGAAAGTGTTCGTTATGAAGGATATGGTCCTAATGGAATGGCTATAATGATTGATTGCTTAACGGATAATAGAAATCGTACAGCATCTTTTGTTCGTAGTACTTTAACTAAACGTGGAGGAAACTTGGGGACTGATGGATCAGTTAGTTATTTATTTAAGAGAAAGGGAATACTTGTTCTTAACCATGATTATGATGAGGATAAATTAATGGAAGATGTTTTGGAATTAGAGATTGAAGATTTTATTTCTAATGAAGATGGGTATGAAATTACAACAGAACCTAATTTATTTCTTTCTGTTAAAGAAGGATTAGAAAAATTAGGATATACTGATTTTAGTATGTCAGAAGTTACTTATATTCCAGATAATTATGTTTCTATGGATGAAGAAAGTACAGAGAAAGCGCTTTCTTTAATTGAATCTTTAGAAGATATTGATGATGTTCAAGAAGTTTATCATAATTTAGAAGTATAAAAAAATTACGGGGGTTAGTTTCCTCGTAATTTTTTAAATTTTTCTTCAATTTCTTTTCTTCTGTTTTCTTCTTCTTGGTTATCTATGATGTAAGTATTATTTTCTTTTTTAAGAATGGTTCCTTCATGAAGGTTTTGGGGAAGTTTAGAAATACTTACCTTTATTTTTTCTCCTGTTTGTATATTTTCTAAAATAGCTATATTTTCTTCTATTCTATCTAGTGCATATTTCATTTTTTAGCCTCCATTGGTATTGGTTTTTTTACTTGTAATATTGATTGTTTTTCCATCGCTTTTTAGAAAAATACTTCCTTCTTGGTCTGTTCTATGAATTTCAATATTTTTCTTTTCTAGTTTATTGATAGTAACTTGATTAGGGTGGTTATAGGAATTGTTTTTTCCTACAGAAATAATGGCATATTTTGGGTTTACTTTATTTAAAAAATCTGTTGTAGTACTATATTTTGAACCGTGATGTCCTACTTTTAAGACTGTTGCTTGGATGTTTTTATTTAATATTTTCTTTTCTACTTCACTAGTAGCATCTCCTGTGAATAGGTATGATGTGTTTTTAAAGGTTGCTTTTAAGATGATAGATGAATTGTTTAAATTTTTTTTGTCATTTCCTGTATAAATTACTTGGAAAAGAGTGTTTCCTAGGGTAAAGTTTTGATTAATATTAGGAACATCATAAGTCATATTTTTCTTTTCAATTGCTTCTAATACATCTAGGAATGTTTTTGTTGTTGTAGTAACATCTGGCATGTAAATTTTTTCAATATCAAAATTATTAATGATATCATCCATACCTCCAATATGATCTTCATGGGGATGAGTTGTGATTAAGTAATCAAATTTGTTGATATTTTGTTCTTTGAAATATTGAACTAATAGTGGTCCATCTTCATTGTTACCAGCATCTATTAGCATATTATGTCCTTTATTTTGGATTAAAATAGAGTCGGCTTGTCCTACGTCTAAGTAAGTAATATCTAGTGTATTTGTATTTTCTGTTTCTTGAAAAGTTTCTGTTACGGGTAGTCCAAAAGTTTTATCGATATCCTTTTCATATAAGCTATAAAAGATAGCAACAATGATTAGTAAAATACTTATTCCTTTGGGTAATTTTTGTTTTTTCTTCTTTTTGGTCATTTGATTTTCTCCTTTTACTTTTGTTTATATTATAACAGTTTTTTCC
>JAQXQC010000047.1 GCA_029100965.1 Bacilli bacterium
GAAATAACAAAAAAAGGAAACATAGTAGGAATAAGAGAAGTAACCCACAAATGAAGAGAATAAGCAATTGTATTAGAAACCAATATTTTATGAACAAAAACTTCTACTAAAATAATAAGAAAAGAGAAAATAATACAAAAATTTAAAATATTTTTTTTCATAGTAAATTATATGTATGAAAGATAATATTAGAAAGGGGAACCCATGAAAGAAAAAATTTTAACCAGAATAAAAGAAGATAAATTTTATATTATTGCTTTAGTTATATTAATTACTATCTTTAACATAAAATTACCTTATTATGTTAATGCTCCAGGAGGAACAATAAATATTAAAGATAGAATTGAATATAAAGAAAAACCAAATTATAAAGGAAGTTTAAATATGTTATATGTAACAGAATATGTAGCATCTATTCCTTTCTATTTATTATCTTATGTGGTACCAGATTGGGACTTAGAAAGTATCACAGAAAGTCAAGTATCAGATAATGAAAGTGTTGAACAAATTAACATAAGAAATAAAGTAATGTTAGAAAACTCCATCAATAATGCAAAATATGTAGCATATAAAGCAGCAAGCAAAAAAGTTGAAATTGAAAACATGAAATATATTGTAGTAGGTGTAACAGAAGAAAATAACTTACAAATAGGGGACGAAATATTACAAATAGAAAACCATTCTATCGAAAATTTAGAAAGTATTCGAACGGAAATTAACAAAAAAAATAAAAATGATCAAATTCACTTCAAAATAAAAAGAGAAGGAAAAGAAATTAATGTAAAATCCACAATTAAAGAAAAAGAGGGAAAAAAAGAATTAGGAGTTGTCATTCTAACAAATTACTCACTAAAAACAGATCCCCAAATCAAACTAAAGTTTAAATCCAGTGAAAGTGGAGCATCAGGAGGATTAATGATGTCTTTAAGTATTTATAGTGCCATTAGTGGAGAAGATATTTTAAAAGGAAGAAATATCGCTGGTACAGGAACAATCGACATAGAAGGAAATGTAGGAGAAATTGGTGGCATAAAATATAAAGTTATGGGTGCGGTAAAAAATAAAATGGACATTATCTTAGTACCTAGTGCCAATTACAAAGAAGCCATGAAAGTAAAAAAAGAAAAAAACTATAAAATAAAAATTGTCGAAGTAAAAACATTTCAAGACGCTATTAAGTATCTAAAAGAAAACTAGTAATGAAAACTAAAGAATTAAGGAAAAGACTCTAGAAGTATTGTTTCTAATATCAATCTATGCTATAATAAATTCACCAAAGAAAATTAGTATTAAAAATATGACAGTAGAAAATAGAAGTTGCTAAAAAGAGAGTTAATGGTAGGTGAAAATTAACACAACACTATTTTTGAATTACCTATTTTTAGCTAATCGGGGGAATCCCGTTATCAAAAGAGAGAAAGTAAGGATGGTACCGTGCATATTGCACTCCTTTAGGTGGTACCATCTTTTTTTAGGAGGAAAGAAAAATGACATTATATGAAGATTTAAAATGGAGAGGACTTATCAAAGACATCAGTGATCCAGAAATAGAAAAAAAATTAAATGAAGAAAAAATCACCTTCTATTGGGGAACCGATCCAACCGCAGATAGCCTACACTTAGGACATTATTCTTCTTTAGTAACAGCAAAAAGACTAGCTAAAGCAGGACATCATCCAATTCTATTAGTCGGAGGAGCAACGGGATTAATCGGAGATCCACGCCCAACCGCAGAAAGAGAAATTATCGATAAAGAAGTTTTAAATAATAATTTAAAAGGAATCTCTACTCAAGTAGATAAAATATTTGAAGGAAACGCTACTATTGTAAACAATTATGACTGGTTTAAAGGCTATGAATTCTTAGATTTCTTAAGAGATGTAGGCAAATACATTAATGTAAATTACATGCTAGATAAAGATATTATTAGAAGAAGATTAGAAACAGGAATTACTTATGCAGAATTTTCTTATACTTTAATTCAAGGTTACGACTTTCTAAGACTATTCGAAGATTATAATTGTATTTTACAAGCAGAAGGTTCAGATCAATGGGGAAATATCACAACAGGAATAGACTTAATTAGAAAAATTACAGGAAAAGTTGCTTACGGATTTACAATGCCATTAGTTCTAGATAAATCAGGAAAGAAATTTGGAAAAAGTGAAGGAAATGCCCTATGGTTAGATAAAAATAAAACATCAAGCTATCAACTATATCAGTATTTAATTAATACAGATGATTCTTTAGTTATAAAATACTTAAAAATATTTACTTTCTTAAGTAAAGAGGAAATTGAAAAATTAGAAAAATCTAATCAAGAGGAACCAGAAAAAAGATTAGCCCACCAAGCTTTAGCAAAAGAAATTATCACTGACTTACACGGTGAAGAAGAATATCTTCATGCTAAAGAATTATCCAATGTCTTATTTACAGAAGAATTTACAAATTTAACAAGCAAAGATATTCAAGAAATATTTACTAACCAAGAAATCATAATGATAAAAAGTAATAACTTAGTAGATTTATTACTAGAATTAAAAGCAGCAAAAAGTAAAAGAGAAGCAAGAGAATTCATCAGTAATGGAGCAATAAAAATAAATGGTCAAAAAAATACTGACTTAGATTATTTACTAGAAGAAAAAGATTTTCTTGATAATACTTATATTATTATCAAAAGAGGAAAGAAAAACTATTACATTGGAAAAAAAGACAACTCTTAAAATGAGCTGTTTTTTTCTATTCACAAAAATTTTAACTCTATAAAAAACATCTATATCAGTATTTTAACCAAAAGAAAAAGTAGAGCAATAAATTATACTCTACTATAGAATTCAACAATCAAAGCTTCATTAATATCAGCGTTCAATTCACTTCTTTCAGGACGTCTTAAGAAAGTAAGTTCTTTCTTTCCTTCATCATAAGAAACGAAATCAACACGTTTAGTAGTTTTCTCAAGAGCCTCAGCAACAACTTTTAGGTTTTTGTCATCTTCTTTTAAGCTAACAACATCACCAATCTTAACACGATAAGATGGAATATCTACCTTTTTACCATTTACAGTAACATGTCCATGATTAACAAGTTGTCTAGCACCACGTCTAGTAGTAGCAAATCCAGCACGATATACTAAGTTATCTAATCTACTTTCCAATAGGAATAATAGATTTTCACCATGTACACCTTTCATCTTACCAGATTCATCAACTAATCTCTTAAATTGTTTTTCACTAATTTGATACATGAATCTTACTTTTTGTTTTTCTGTTAATTGTACAGAATAGTTAGAAGGTTTTCTCTTACGATCAGCACCATGTTGTCCTGGACCATAACTTCTTTTCTTTCCTTTAGCGAATTCTACGCCACTTTCTAATACAGAAAAACCAACTCTTCTTGATTGTTTGTTATTTGGGCCTGTATATCTAGCCATATATTTCTCCTCCTTCTGCAAAAGGGGTATCTTTCTATTGCAGGGTGTTTTTCAAGATACTTTCGTTTATGCAGCAACTTAAATTACTTATATAGAACACAATTACAATAAAAAGACACTGCTGCCAAATGCATAAGTATTATATAATTTTTTCTAAGATAAGTCAATTACTTTTAGTAAATTGATGTAGTAAACGTGAATTTTAATTTGGATTTCCGCTTTTAGGTTAAAAACTGAAATAAGTCTTGTTATAATATATTACCAGTTTCCTTGCTTTGAAGGAGGTAATAAAAATGAAAGAATGGAAACATTTGACATTTGAACAAAGAAAG
>JAQXQC010000048.1 GCA_029100965.1 Bacilli bacterium
CCTTACGAAGCTATGTTATTCTTATGTGATGAATATATATTGAAATCATTAAGTTGTTATTATATTGAACCTGATAATGTTGATTTATCAAATAATTTATTAAAATAAAAATAATTATATCCAAACTATAATTATTCTTACAAAAAACAAATTGCCTAAATTCATTAATTTAACCATAATGTAGGCATTGTGCACTTAGTTTTAAAAAAGGTACAATTCCTGCATTTTTTGACGTGGAACTAAAGTGGTTCTTCGAAATTCGATGGACCTAGCTTGATTTAGTTAGGCATATTTTGGAATACTATACTTTGTATGGTATTCTCTTTTTTCTTTTCGAAATATATTTGTTATTATCATTATTCGTGATTTCATATTTCTAAAATTTCTAAAACCAAATGATATTCTTTTTATTAGTTTACATGTATTATTATTTCTTTCCATTACTCCATTACTGTATGAATATTCTAAAGTATTCTTTATGTATTTAGAATATTTTCTCAATGTATTTAATGTGGTTTGAAGTTGCTTAGAAATATCTTTATATTTTTGATTAATAACTTGACTAAAGCCTTTATAATCTCGATGTTGCAAATGATACAAAATATCTTGATATAAATCATATGAATTTTCAAAGAACTTATCTTTACTCAATAAATAGTCAACAACATCTACTTCTGTCATTAAATTTTTAAAACATCTAAATTTTTTCCAACAACTAGTGTCCAAATCAAATCTTGATTTCAAAATTAATCTCCAATATCTTTTAAATTTAGTACTGTCAGCTTTATTTTGATTCATTACATTAATCCTAGTTTTATTTAAACTCTTGGTAAGTAGTTGAACTATATGAAATAAATCTATTATGATTTTAGCGTTAGGAAACCATTTTTTGATTAAATCAATATATGGACTATACATATCCATAACAACAAATTTAACTCTCTTTCTTGCTTTTTCGGTACAATGAGAAAAATATTTATCTAAATTATTAGTGGTTCTGTCTAATACTAAATCAATAGTTTTCCCATTTCTAGCATTACAAATATTAAAAGCATATGTTTTCTTCTTGAAGGTGAATTCATCAATACAAATTGCTTTAGGTAAAAATGTCTTATAAACAGTATCATTATAAAATACACTATCAAAAACTTTTTGAACTGTATTATCAGAAACATTGTAAAGTCTAGCAATTAAACTTTTAGGCATCATTTCCTTAGCACAATTTAAAATAGCCAATTTTACTTGATTACTGATATGACATCTATAATTTACTTCATCAGTTTTTGCGTAAAATTTTTTATTGCAATTTTTACATTGATATCGTTGCTTACTTAAATTTAAATATGTTATTAATTCAGCATGTTTATTAATTTTTATCAAAGATTTTTTAGTTCCTTTTTTGATAATAGTATTTTCATTTAAGCAACCACAACAAGGACAACATTCAAATTCATTTTTTAAATATCCTAATATTACTAAACATCTTTTTCCTTGAATTTTTCTTTCTGTCATAAAATTTTCATTAAAAATGAAATTTTTATCTTTCATATTTAGCATTTTTAATATAGAATTAATTATAGACATTGACAACACCTCATACTTTGTATTTTTTTGGTCTATAAACATTGTATCAAAGAAGTGTATCAATGTCTTTTTTTATCTCAAAAAAATTAGTCCAATTATTTTGAACTAATTTTTTCTAGGTCCCCTCAAATTCGAAGAACCAATACTTTCTATATAGAATCAAGCTAAGTAAGTATTTTATTTTTATTTTGTAATATTTTTTAAAATAACAGTTTTTGTTCTAGACATTTCTCTTAGAGTTGTCATTATTCCTTCATTTCCAATTCCAGAATATTTCCATCCACCAAATGGTTGTTCAAAACTTCTAAAGAAACTTGCTCCATTGATAACAAATCCACCACATTCCATCATTTCACTTACTTTTATGGCTTTATTCATATCTTTGGTAATGATAGAGCCTGATAGTCCATAAATAGATTGATTAGCAATTGCTACTGCTTCTTCAATAGTATCAAATCCAATGACAGAAATAACAGGTCCAAAAATCTCCATATCCTTAGCAACATCCATATCTTTTGT
>JAQXQC010000049.1 GCA_029100965.1 Bacilli bacterium
TCTGTTTTGATGGGAGATGCTGTTGAACCAAGAAAAAATTGGATTAATGAAAATGTTGTATTTACTTTAGAAGATGATTATAAGATTTAATTCTTTTACGAAAAATACTTACATTTTCTTTTTCTTTATAAGGAGAATTGATAATGGATAAGGATGTTTTTTATATGAAATTAGCGCTTAAAGAGGCAACTAATGCGTATTTTTTAGATGAAGTGCCAATTGGATGCGTCATTGTTTTTCATGATCAAGTTTTGGTTAGTACATATAATCGAAAAACAATCGATCAAATTGCAACTTCGCATGCTGAGATTTTAGCGATTAATGAGGCTTGTCGTCAATTAGGTAGTTGGTATTTAGATGAATGTATTTTATATACTACGGTTGAACCTTGTTTGATGTGTACAGGGGCAATTATTCAATCGAGAATAAAGAGAGTGGTTTATGGCTGTTCTAATCAAGATTTTGGTTACCTTTCTCAGTTAAAAAATTCTAAAATAGAAGTTGTATCAGGAATATTAGAAGATGAATGTGTTTCTATTTTGCGAGATTTTTTTCAAAAAAAAAGAAAACAACATAAAGAAGAAGTTTCTTAAGACTATTTGATATTTTCTAATTTTGTCATAATTTCTTTTAATATTTTTTCATTTTTATTGTTTTTTGGTACGTAATATTTTTCTTTTTTGATTTCATCGGGTAAGTATTGTTGATTGACATAGTCGTTTGGATAATCATGAGGATATTTATAGTCAGGAGAGTGATTAATAATATGTTTAGGAACTCCTCCAATTTTTTTTGTATGAATATCATTTAATACTTTGTCAATTGATGCTTCTGCTGAATTACTTTTTGGGCTAAGTGCTAATTCGATGACAATGCAGGCTAAGGGAATTCTAGCTTCTGGTAATCCAAGTCTTAATGCTGAGTTAATAGCGGCATCTACTTTTGGTCCCATACTAGGATTAGCAAGTCCAATATCTTCGTAGACAATTACTGATAATCTTCGGCAAATAATATCGATATCTCCAGTTTCTACTAGAAGTCCAAGGTAATACAAAGAAGCATGGACATCACTTCCCCGAATAGATTTTTGAAAAGCACTAATAGCATTATAGTAGCCATCTTCATTTTTGTCGATAATGATGTTTGATTTTCCACTAATACTTTCTAATAACTTTGTTGTGATGTGATGGCTATTATTTGCATAGTAGGCTATTTCTATTAAGTTGTAGACTGATCTTAAGTCATGATTAGAATTATTTTTGATGAAATTTTTGGCATCTGAATCAATTTTTATATTTTCTAAGATATTTGAATTAATGACTTTATTGATTGCTGTGTTAATGTCTTCATCACTTAAATCTTTTAATTCGAATATTTGGCATCTACTTCTAATGGCAGGATTGATTGCATGATATGGATTAGAGGTAGTAAGTCCAATTAAGGTAATCAGTCCTGATTCTAGGTAAGGAAGAAGTAAGTCTTGTTTATCTTTATTTAGTCGATGAATTTCATCTAAAATTAATACCATACCTTGATATAATTTTGCTTCTTCAATAATGATATCAAAGTCTTTTTTTGTGTTAATAACAGCATTGAATGTACGATATTTAACATTTAATTCTGATACAATTGCATGAGCAATGGTAGTTTTTCCTATACCTGGATTTCCATATAAAATCATAGAGAATAGTTTTTTATTTTGAAGGAGATTGGTCAGTATTTTATTTTTTCCAATTAAGTGTTTTTGTCCAATTACTTCTTCTAATTTTGTTGGTCTTAATTTGATTGCTAGTGGTTCATTCATTTTCTTCTTCCTTTCTGTTTTATTATTATAGCATGGAGTAATGGGAATGTAAATTACGTGAAAATTTGTATCTTTTTTTATCATTTCATGATATACTAAATTAGAATAGTATAGTAGGTGATAGAGTGGAAAAACTTTTTAAAACGATAGATGAACAGTTAGATATTTTAAAAGGAAAAGGTCTAATTATTGAAGATGAAGCTTTAGCTCGGGAAATTTTACTTCGAGAAAATTATTTTTTTATTAATGGATATCGTATTTTGTTGATGAATTCTTATCGGGATAAGACTTTTGTTGTTGGGGCTACTTTTCGTGAACTTTATTCTATTTTTTTGTTTGATCGAAGTTTTCGAAATATTTTATTTAAAAATTTACTTATTGTTGAGAATCAATTAAAGTCTGTTATTTCTTATCAATTATCTAAAAAGTATGGTTATCGTGATAAAGATTATTTAAATCCTAAAAATTTTACGACGGATAGAAATAAGTCTAGAAGAGTAAAAGATGTTATTGAGAAAATGAAGCGTCAAATTCGGGTAAATGGTGCTCATCACATGGCGACAATGCATTATATGAATAATTATGGTTATATTCCTTTATGGGTATTGGTAAAAGTTTTGTCTTTTGGCATTATGACAGAATTATATTTGATTTTGAAACCAGAAGATCAAGTTGCGATTGCTGATATTTTTGGAATGAATACAAATTATTTGGAGAATTTTTTACCGATTTTATCTAATTATCGTAATTTGTGTGCCCATGAAGATATTGTTTATGAACATCGATCTGAGAATGTTATTTTAAATACTCCTTATCATGAAAAATTAGGTATTCCTAGAATGGATGATGAGTATATTTATGGAAAAAATGATGTTTTTTCTGTAATGATTATGATGAAATATTTACTTCGTAGTGATGATTTTCGAATGATGATGAGAGAAATTGAGTATGAAATCGAAAAATTAGATGGAGCCGTTGATTCTATTCCTATTGAAAAGATATTGGATCGAATGGGGATACCTGAAGATTATATGGATTTAGTAAATATGTAAGGAGGAGAAAGATGAAAAAGAATAGTGTTAGAATTATTTTGATTATAGTAGTATTACTTTCTTTTATTAGTGGATCTGTTGGTATGTATTTCGTTTCTTTATTGGGAGCAGATAATGTGAAAACAGTAATTTCAACGGATGGTTCATCTTTAGAGGAGAAGGATACTATTTCTAAGGGAGTAGAGAATGTATATGATGCTGTTGTAGTTGTTGAGGGATTTTCTAATAATAAATTATCTTCTACTGGTACAGGTTTTGTTTATAAAAATGGAAATGGTGTTTCTTATATTATGACTAATCATCATGTTATTTCTGGTATGGATTCTGTAAAAGTTGTTTTAAGTGATAAGACAGTTCTTAAAGCGCAAGTTCGTGGCAGCGAAGCTTATTCAGATATAGCAGTTTTAGCCGTTGATTCTAAATTAGTAAAATCTGTTGCTGTTATGGGAGATAGTGATAATCTAAAAGTAGGAGATACTGTATTTACAGTAGGGTCGCCTGAGGGAGCAGATTATGCTGGTACAGTTACCAAAGGAATTTTATCTGGAAAAGATCGGATGGTTGCTGTTGCTCTTTCGAATGAATCTTCTTCAGATTACTATATGAAAGTATTACAAACTGATGCGGCTATTAATCCAGGAAATAGTGGGGGACCTTTATGTAATATTAACGGAGAAGTAATAGGAATTACTAATATGAAGTTAGTTGATTCTACAGTTGAAGGAATTGGTTTTGCAATTCCTATTGATGATGCTTTGTTTTATGCTTCTACTTTAGAAAAAGGGGGAACAATTTCTAGACCTTATTTTGGAATAGGAATGTTAGATTTAAACAATAGCTATTATTTATGGCAAAGTGGAATTACTGTTCCTGATGGTGTTAAAGAGGGGGTAGTTGTTACTGAAGTTTCTTTGACTTCTCCAGCAGGACTTGTAGGATTAAAAAAAGGAGATATTATTCTTTCGATTGGGGGCGAAAAAGTAAAATCTATTGCTGAATTTCGTTATGTATTGTATAAGCATAAAGCTGGTGAGAAAGTAGCAGTAGAATTTTATCGAAATAATAAAATTAAAAAAGTTGAAGTTAAATTAGGGACTTCTAAAAATTAATAGTTAATTTTAATAAAATTTAAAGTTTTTATGTTACAATAATATGGACTTAAGAAGTTAGGAAAGGAATGATTATTTATGGAATTAAGAGGAAGTAAAACTGAACAAAATTTAATGACTGCTTTTGCTGGAGAAAGTCAAGCACGAAATAAATATACTTATTTTGCTAGTAAAGCGAGAAAAGATGGTTATGAACAAATCGCGGCTATTTTTGAAGAAACTGCAAATAATGAAAAAGAGCATGCTAAGATGTGGTTTAAGGAGTTAAATGGTGGTTCTATTCCTGATACTGCTGCAAATTTGTTGGCTGCCGCTGAGGGAGAAAACTACGAATGGACAGATATGTACCAAGATTTTGCTAAGACTGCTAAAGAAGAAGGCTTTGATCGATTAGCTTATCTTTTCGAAGGTGTTGCACAGATAGAAAAGGAACATGAGGAAAGATATCGCAAGTTACTTGAAAATGTTGAAGGTGGTTTAGTTTTCTCTAAAGACGGAGATAAGATTTGGAAATGTCGTAATTGTGGACATATTGTTATTGGAAAGGAAGCTCCAAAGGTTTGTCCTATATGTGCTCATCCTCAAAGTTACTTTGAAATTAAAGCAGAAAATTATTAAGAAGTTGATGTCATTTGATATTAACTTTTTTTATTTGTCTACAGATGAATATAAGAAATAGTTAGAGGTAAGAGAATTTTTTTCTTTTTTTTCCGTAAATTTTTAGACTAAAGTTCGTTTTTTTACGAACTTTCTTCTTTTTTAGATTTAATGCCGTTTTTATAGAGACAAAAGGAAATAAACTTGATAAAAGATGTATTCTTAGTCGATAATTATATAAATTATTCCACGACG
>JAQXQC010000050.1 GCA_029100965.1 Bacilli bacterium
TCTGCTGTACCTTTCCCATCTTCAACATATTTAGAAAGTTTTGCATTATATGCAGTTTGTGCATTTTTAACTCTATCATCACCATCAATTTCAGATTTTAATTCACTATAAGATGAATTTCGAGCATTTAACTGTTCATAACTGCTCTGTCCACCAAAAAATCCAATAACAGCATCTTTTGCACGATCTCTTCTAGTGGAACCACTAGCAATTTTTTGAGCTCTCTCTGTATTAGCTTTAGCAGCTGCTTGTTGCCCAGCTCTTGCTGCAGAAAGAAACTGCCCTTTTGCACCATGACCAGCACGTCCTCCACGAGCAGCACCAGAAACTGCACCAGTTCCTACACTCATTACTCCACCTAATGCACTTCCAGTGGTTCTAAGAACACCACCAGCAAGTGCACCAAGTTTTCCAAATCCTTTAGCATTTTTGAAATTATTATATCCAATAGCAGCACTATGACCAACATTTTTCGCAGCTCCAGGTACACGACCAACAGCACTTATTCCAAGACCAGCTATACCTCCAACAGTTGCACCTAAGCCAACAATATCCTTCATACTAGCTCCAAATCCTAACTTACTAGCACTTTTCGGCAATAATTCTCCTAGCAATTCAGGTGCTTTCTTAGCAAAAGTCAAAATAGACAAAATCATAATTACTTTAAAAAATGGATTTGAACTAAAGTCTGTTCCCTGAAATTCTAACCCATCTCCCCCCGTTACAGAAAATACAGTTGCAACTAAGAAAAATGCAAAATTTATAATCGCTATCCTTATAAAAACATCAACATAAGTAGAAATATAAATATTCTTCCACTTACTAAACATAGTATCTTTCTTAGGTGCCAAATAAGAAACAATTGCCATCGGAGAAATGATTTCCAAAAACATCAATTGAACCATCCTAACCCCAACTTTAAAGCAATACATTACCATCAAATAGACTGCTGCTAATCCCACAATTGGACACAATAACCAATTAAAATCAACAATATTAGTTTCTTGATCCTCACTCTTAGTTGTTTCATCTATTTTAAAATTTACAACAATAGTCGAATTTAAACAAGTATACCCTAAATCAAAACTTCGTTCATTAATAAGTTGATTTCTAAAATTATTCACCACAGTCTGACAATCATTATAACTAGAAGTATCACTATTACTAACAATATCACTCTCATCAAATTCTTCAATGGTATAAAAGGAAGAAAATAATTCTTCAGCAAGTAAAGAACCAAATTGCTCATTATCAATCATTGAACTATTATTATTACTAGTAGAATTTTTACTATTAACAACAGTTGTTACACTATAAGGTAACAACAATTTAGAAATAATATTACTACTAACAACAGTAACCTGTATTTGATACAAAAGTTCAAATGCAAAATTAGCCGATCCCAACATGATAATAACAATAATAGTTTTCTTAATAATTGATACTGCCCCTTTTTCACCATCATTAATCGCATCAGGATTCAATAACAACTGAATAAATCCCAAAATAACATAAAATAACATTATTACCCCAAGAATATATCCAACTCTTTTTGCCAACTCTTGAAGAATATCATTACTCAATAACCGAACAGTACACAAAGCAGAAAACATGTCATACAAATTCATTAATAACTGATAAATAAAAGTTGACAAGCTAAACATAAGATACCTTATCCCTTGAATAATTGCTCCCCCAACTTTTTCAAGACCATCAGACAACCACGATTTTATAAAATCCAAAAAAGCAAAATTTATCATAAAAATTACACCTCCTACTAACTATATAATTCCACACAAAGTTGCATCAACAATAGGCCAAATAGAATGAGCAATAGATAGCAACGCTTTTAAAATAGAGGGAATTAAAAAAATAACAACAGCGATTATTACACGCCTGGTAAATTTACTTTGTGCTTTTTTTATTCCATCTTCACTGGAAGCAAAAATAGCTTGAGCAAAATCCATAGTCCCCATAACAATTAAAATAAGCGGTATAGCAATCTTAACAATAGTAATGCCAGACTTAATTAAATCTAACAAATCATCAGCACCTTTAAATAAATCCTCACAACTAGAAATAGTTATTTTAGTAAACTTCATATCAATAGTAAATTTCTCTGATGCTTTTACAGTAGCTTTCCTATTAGTCTCAACAGTTTCTACTTTATTTGAGTTAGATTCTAATTTTTGACTACCTTTATTGTTTCCATAAAACGTAACTTCACCATTTTTACCAGTGAAAGTATTTGCAAAATCTTGATTGGTAGTCTTGCTTTTAGGACATTCAGTTAAAGCACCACCACTTTTTTTTACAGAACTATCATATTTTATCTTAGGATTTTCAACAGTATACCAATCACTATATCCATTGCTTTCACTATCTTTATCATATGTACCATTTATTTTTCCTTGTGCCTCAGATAAATTAGTATCAGTACTATTCATTTTTCCATCAAAACCAACATCATGCTTATTTTTATAAATAACAACTTTACCAGATGAATCCTGTTGCAATACGACTTTTTCTACACCACCTTTTTCATAAAGACAAGTTAACTCTTTTGCAGCATATACATCAGTATTAAAAAGAAAAAAAGAAAAAATAAATAAAACTATTCCAAAAGAAAATCCGCTTTTTTTCATAAATCAAACACCTTTCACAAATAAATATCTCAAAAAAATTATAACATAGATACAAAAAAAAAGAAATAAATTTTTCTTTATTTCTTATTTTACTTTTCCTCTATCTGAAGAAGAAACATACCCCTTCTCTTCTTCTACTAATTGATTAAGTAAATTGTTATATCCATCATTATCTAAAGAATCTATATAATTTTTTGTTTCAGGATTTTCTAATAAACTTTCAACTTCTTCATAGCTTTCCTTAGAATAACAATTAAATCTTATTCTTAGCTGTAAATCTTTCAAAAGTTTCTCAGAATTACTAATTTTTTTTGCTTGACTAGAATTTTTATTTGCATTAGCTGTATAATTTTTACCAGCATCAACTCCAGCACCAATATTCTTAGCCATATCATTTCCACCAACAAAAAATGCAGTATTCCCATTTTCAGACATAAAAAGGGTCTTTATAATTTCATCAATTTCACTAACTGAAACACCATTTCTAACTAAACTTTCACGTACTTTATTTAATTTATTAATTAAAGTTTCTGTTTTTGCCTCTCCTAATTTAGAAATTTTCTTAGATTCAGCTTCAGCATGAATATCTGAAATTTTAGCATCTGACTCAGCTTTTTCTAATTCAGCTTTCAACCTAACACTTTGTGCATTCTTTCTTTGTTCTTCCTCAGCTGCATCATTATATAACTTTTTTAATCTTTCAGGTAATTCAATCTTTTCAAAAATAATTTTATTAAATTGAATCCCATATTTATCTGTAAAATCATCTAATTCTCCAGTTTTATCAAACATATCAACATCACATTTACTAACTACTAAATCATCAAATTTTTTATTAGCAACATAAACTCTTAATAAACGATTAACAATAGAAGACAACTGCGATAATTGATGTTTACCTTGTTTTACATACTTAGCCGGATCAACAATACTCATAGATAAAGTTAAATCTACACCTAACTCAATCTTATCTTTACTTAAACATTTTACATTGTTAAATGTTTTAACTCCCTCTAATTCTGGACCTGGTACTAAAATTGTACGATAAAATATAGGTGAAACAAAATTAAGACCAACACCAGAATTAAAAGAAATATTACCAGTAAATCTATTTTCAAGAACTAAACGACAATTAGAAGGAACATTTCTCCAAAACTTAATACTACTTTTATAAGAAACAAAATCTCCTAATTCTAAATTACCATCTAAATCTTGCGGTACAAAAAGTTTATCCATCTCACTTAACTCATCTCTAGAATGAGTAACAACATTTTTAGTTTCATTAGCCATAACTAACACCCCTCTCAAATCACTTGTATCTTATCACAAAACATAACATTTGTCAATGTGACTTACAAGTTAATCAATCTCCTTTTTCGCCATCATTTTCTTTCATCATTTGATGAATTAAATTAACATTCTTAATAACAGAAGTCGTTTCCAAATAAAAATCTTTAACATTCTGTTCTATTTTTTTACAAAAAATATCTTCATTTCCCTCTAAATAAAAATCATGATTATACGTATTTTCACAAGAAATAGAATCAGTATCAGGATTATAATTCCCCTCAAAAATAACATTACTATTTTCATTAATAATCACTCGATAAGTATAAGTAAGATAGCCTGTTACATAATCATACTTAGGAGTAAAATTAGTTCTAATATTATCAGAATATTCCATTTTATTTTTTATAAATTGATACTGTTTAGTATCAAAATAATTTTCTTCATATACTGCCGATTCACCTAATTTCACTTTTTGATTAAATTGTTCCAAATTTAAATTACTAATTTGTTTAGAGTACAAAGAACTATTTTTTTCATTTACATAGCCATTTTTTCTCAATATTCTACCAACTCTATCAGTAGGACTTTGAAACAATACTAAAATCAATAATAAAATCAAAATTAAAACACTAATAATAACAATTAATTTTTTTTTACTTAATTTCATTATTTTTCCCCTTTCAACTTGATTTCTTTATTTTATTATAAGACTCTTGTGTATAACCAAAAGGATCACTATTTTTAGATGGAAAACTATAAAAAGTATAAGTTGAACCATAAACATTCTTTATAACAGTTTTATCACGAACATAATTTGAACGATTAGTAATAAAATTATTTCCCGTTTGACCACCAACACTACAAATATCTCCCATATTTCCACTAGAACAATAATTTTTAGTATTACAAAACCAACAATCATGTTCATCAACATATAAAGGTAAACTTCTTTGCCCTAACACCAAAGCTTTTTTTACCCCATCTTTCATTTGAGAAGATGCAGATTCTGGTCTAGTTCTACAAGCAAACCAACTACTATTACTAACATAATTATAAAGACCGCTAGCCCCAGTTCCATATTTACTACCTTGTAATTCAAAAAGATTAGCCATTAAACTAGCTTCAGCAACTACACCATCTAAAGATCCCTGTTCACACAAAGCAACCCCAGCTAAATAACTGATTTGTGAACTTGACAAATTATATGTTTGTCCATTGTAAGTGCCACTAGACGAACTAGATTCTACTTTCTTTCCTTTAGATAAACTCAAAACTCTTTTTTTAAAATTACCATCATTTCCCAAAGAAGGATACCACTCTTTATTTTTCTCTTGTTCGATTTTCTTCTTTGTTTCCTCTAGTGCTTCATAATAAGCGATATTACCAGCATTTGTTAGACATGTACTATAATCAGACATGGCAGTATCAGATGCCAAATTTACAGCAAACTTACTAATGGTAGGAACCAAAAAGAAAATAACTGCTGAAAGAAGTCTTTTACCAACCATTTTTAAATTCTGTTGCATAGCACTTTTATCAGAAGAAATAACACTCTTGGATAAATCAACCATAACCATTAAAATTAAACCAATTGGCACAATATAAAAAACAACCTTTAAAAGACTTTCTATAAATGAAATTGTTTTTAATACCCCAGAATTCGTACAAGCATCAAGAAAAAAATAAACATTCATCATATCACAACACTATAGAAAAAACTATAGAACTCCTTCCCATACTACAAATATATCATATCATATTGTAATAAAAAATACCAGTATCACCATCTAAATAAATAGAAAAAATAGCAATAAATCAAAAATCTAATTTATCACTATCTAATCATTATCCTTTTTTCTCAATAGTATTTAATTCTTTTAAATCAGAAGTTAAAATAACATTAGTTCCTTGATAATCAATAACATCTTTTAAAATATAAACTTTATAATAATCATTCTTAATATAAATATCATCATCATCTACATTAATAGTTTTATAACTATCATTTGCCTTATCATAATAAGAAATAGATCCCTGATGTTCTGTAGTAATATAAGAATAAGAAGATAATTGATACTGATCACTCCCGATAACTAAAGTAACTGGTTCAATAAAGAAATATAAATCTTTACCATCAAACAAGAAATAATGATTTAACTTACCATGATATTTATTAGTGGTTAAATTATATATTCCCTTTTGATAAGTAATATAAGAATAACCAGGACTTAAGTATTCCGCACAACTAAGAGTAGGCATAACAACACTCATATCACTAGGAAATAATACAACATCTCCCTTTTGATAATAAATAGGAGTAGAATCAATATTAACATTAATATTCTTAGGTTTATAATCAACCACTACATCTTTCCTATTCTTACTCACAACAGCAGTATATTCATATTTTCTATCATAAAAATACTGATAAACTTTCTCCTCTGTATCAACATGATAATTACTACTAATCATCAATTTATAATAAACAAGAAAAGAAATAAATACTACTACAATCAAACTAATAGGAATAATTAATTTATAATTCTCTTGAACCCATTTTTCAAACTTTTTCATTATTCTTTCCTCCTAATATCTAAATTTATAATCAATTCCAGGATTTATTGTATAAGTATTAAAATTCAAAGACATCAAACGAACAGTTAAAACATTTCCACTACCTTGATTAACTCCTAAATTAGATAAATCTAAATAGCAACTCTTACCACTAATAGAAGAAACACTACCACTAACAGGTACACTACTACTAATACCAGTAAATTGATCATTCAAATAAAGATTAACACTACCTCCAGTAACTGTATAATTCTTATCAAAAGAAATTTTATAATACAACTTATTTCCAGAAATTTTAGTAACATTCAAATAAATTTGGGGAAGACTAGTATGTAAACCAACTTCATCAAATTTATACTCTTTTAAATTCTTTTTATTATCATAATAAGTATATTTAAATTTTAAATTATAATAAACATTAGGAAGTAAATCACGAATAACCAAGTTAGTATCAGTCTTTGACATATAAACAACATTAGTAGTTGAATTTACTGTATTTTCTACCTCAACATAAACACTCTTATACTCATTATCTGGATCATATACCACATAATCAACAGAAATACTATCAATTTCTGGAGAAACTCTTATTACAGAAGTATTTTTAGTAGCATTAATAATCTGCTGAACGGTATCATTAGATACTCCATTATTTTGATTAGAATTTCCATTAAAAGTAGAATTACTTCCATTAGTAGTACCATTGCTATTGACTCCATTACTAATACCAGTATTATTAGTAATACCAGCACCACCTATCGTACTAGAATCACCATTTCCTACAGTACCCGAACCACCAATGCCAGTACCACTTGTACCTGTACCATCTCCACCAGAACCAGTACCTCCTGTTCCAGAGCCTCCAGTACCCGTACCACTTCCATCTGTACCTGAACCAGAGCCATCTCCACCAGTTCCAGAACCACTACCGCCAGTACCTGTTCCAGTCCCACCATTCGTATCATCATTATTTTTAGTAGAATTTAAATTATAAGTATCCTTATCGTATTTATTCGTACTACCAATAATTTTCTTCAAATCAATATCTTCTCCACCAAAATTAATCTTTTCATTAGCAATATCAAAAGAATAAGAAGAAGTTCGAAGAATAGTAGGGGTAATAGTTTTAAAACTTGTTTTATCATTTAGTAAAGTAGCATTTCCCAATTTATCCAAATGAACTAATAAATAATTACTTGTAACAAAAGAAGAATCCTTAGACTCAATCGTTCGATCAATAATCAAATAAACTCTATCTGCCAATTTATAAAATCTAGAATTAACCGAACTTTTAATTTTATTCTCCCCTTTAATTGTATCAACCTTCCCTGTTTTATTAACTTGATAAAATTTACCATAAAGAGAAATATCTCCAGAATTAGAATCATATATCACAGAATGACTACCTAAATCATAATTTTTATCATCATAAATTAAATAATAATCTCCACCCCATTTAATTCTAAGAGTCCCACTACTACTAGTAGTAATCATATTTTCATCTTTATCAAACAATATAGAACCACTAGAAACAGAATAAGCAGTTCTACCAATATCAATAGATTTTTTTAGGAATAGAGAAAATATAACAACTATTCCCACACATAATATCATAACAATCATTATTGTCTTCTTTGTTTTATTATTATACTTTCTCATAAAATCCTCCTTAAATTAAAATGCTTACTTTTAACTATTCTATAAATTCAAGATTGTTGTAAAGGTATCATTACCAGTCTCCTGATCCTTCAACAAAGTTTTCTTTCCATTTACCATGTAATAATACTTTGTAGAAATAATATATGTATTTCCATATCTAAATGTAAAACTAGTATTTTCTGAATGACTAGAATCAGAAACATCAATTAATAACTTAGGTGTCTTATCACTATTAATAGTAAAGATATTTTCTTTATATGAACCTGTTGTTTTACTAGAACCACCTTTTAAAGAAATAGTATAAACAACTTCAACAATATTATCACTCAAGTTAGCAGAACCATTATAAGTCAACATAATATTCTTACCATTAGTCTGAGTAGCAGTAATTGTACCTAAAGTAATACCAGCATCAATTGGCGTATAAATAAAGTCAGTAAATGGAGTAACATTTGTTTTCTCTTCTTCAGTAAATCCAACATTATTTCGATATACTTCATAAGACAATTCCACATAATATAATGTATTAGATTTTAAACCAGTAAACTCAATTTTTTGATTAACACTATCTGCATCTAATGTAATTGAACAACTATCTGCTTTTTTAATCGTAGGATTACTATTCTTATTCAAATAATATAAACATTTATTACTACCACTAGATGAAGTAACAACATTTCCCTTTTCATCCTTCAAATTAACACGATATTTTCCATATTTAATTACTTTATGAATATCTGTAATAGTAGGTGTAAATGATACATAATATCCATTTGAATCTGTATGTCCTGCTGACAAACTATTATTCAAAGATGCATTAGCTTCTGATAAAGCAGGAATATTAATCACTTGGCGAAGTCCATTACTTGTAACATCACCATTTTCCATACTATCATTTTCATATAAAATTAATTTTTGATCTTCTTGATAAGCGTTATTTGTATAAGGAACAGCATAAACTACCAACTTGTAATAGCCATCTCCAAATAAGAAATTATTACCAGAAAAACTATACTTAATATTTTTATTATTAATATCAGAAACTCCTTCTCTATCTACAGAAATATAACAACCATTTACATATCCAGAAGAAGAATCCCCATATTGATTAACATCACAACGAGTAGCTTCACTACCATCAAAATTAACTGCTTTAAAATTATCCTCATCAACTGGAGCATATAATTCAAATCGAATTCGATAATTTGAAGTACTCCTTAAACCAAGACGCCAAGTTAGTTCCTTAAGAGAAGTCTCTCCTTGATACTTAATAGGTAAAACAGAGAATTGAATACCACTCAAAATAGATTTAGCATCTAAAGTAGAAGAAGAATAATCTTTTACTACATAAGAAGTAGTACTAGAACTATCATAAAGTTGAGTATATTTATTATCAATATAAGCATATATTCTATAATAATATGTAGTAGCAGGCAATAAATTATTAACAGTAACATCATTAATTACAGCACTATACCCCGATAAATCATCACCAGAAATATTAACATCTGAAGCAACTGTTGAAAGTTTATCTAAAAATTCAGCATCTTTATATAACTCTATATATACCTTCTTATGTTCCTTGCCATCTTTAATAAATTGCTTATTACCATAAATACCACTAGGTTGAATCTTAATCGTAATACTATTAATTGTATTTCCACCAGAAGTTACCTTTATCGTAGGAGTAATTGTATTAAACTGATAAGAATTATTATCTGTCTTTAAATTAGCTTCTTTCAAAACTCTAGTTTGAATATTTTGATATTCTTTCTTACCATCAGTAAAACTCATCCCAGAATTTGTAAAATCAATTCCAAATTTTACCCCAACATTACTAGATAACTCACTAGTATCATAATAACTAGTTCCAATAAGAGCATCATAATGATCAGTATCTAACATCTGATTATATAAATAAATAGAATGATTTTCTTTATCATAATTTTCTTTTAGTAAATATAAACCCATATTACTAGCATCTAAACTAGAATAAGAATTCTTACTAGATGAACCATTATAAATATTTAAATATTTTTTAGAAACAGCATCTTCTAAAACCAATCCATTCCTAAACATTTGCTCAATGCCAACAAAACCGCTATCATAATAAGCATAAACATAAATTAACATCTTGTGTCCAATAAATTTACTAATATTAGCATAATCAATAGCAATATATTGATAATCATCAGTTACTGCCTTACCTTCTTCATCAACGCTACCATTAGGAATAGAAACAGTACTTAACTTAGAAGCCAAAAAGTATCGAACATAATCACTAACACTACTTTTCTCAGCCTGTTTAATAACAACTTTATAAGCATAAGCCCTAGAAGTAGCATCATTATGATTAAAACGCAATTTAAGTACATTATCATTATCATCCACAATAGTATAAGCAACTTGATTATCATAAGTATATTCCCCATCAAAATGATAATTTGTAATAGAAACATACTCTAACTTATTTGCAGTATCCTTTTTTCCATAGAAAAGTTCATAATCTCCATTATTAGAAAAAGGAACAACAATATCATGAAATTCATTATCAGAAACTAAAGCATTATCTACATTAACATAATCCTTAGAATCTTTCATTTTATAATATAAATTTTTATCATATAAAGCATTATCAATATCATTAATAGAAATAGAATAAGTAAGACTATTCTTAGTACTTGTCTTTATATATTGTTTATAAATAGGAGCTTGTCTTTCAATAGCAATTCCTTTATACAATGCATCATTAGTATAACTTGGATTCTTACCATCTTCCGTAACAAAATCAATATCAAATCCAATTTTATAGTTGTATCCTCTAGTAAAATTCTTTTCATCATCCATATCACTAGGATCTAAATACACCGTTAATTGCTTAGGCTGATATTTGTTTCCCATCTCAATCGGAATTTCTTTTATCAATTTCTTCGTGACATTATTATAAATCTTAAAATTCACTGTTGCTTTTTCATAGGTAAATGCAGAATCAACAAAAGTATCACTCAAACTATTTTCCAAAATCATACCTACAACAGTATCATCATTCAAATCATCTAAATTCTTAACTGTATTTTTTAAAGTTTGATATTCATCATCCGTCAAATTTTCCTTCTTAATTGGAGTAACAGCCATATAGGTCTCTTTAGGATTAGATTCAATCCTAGCATCTAAGTAATAAGAAGGGGTCAAGTTAAAAGTATACACATTATCCTCAACAGAAATTTTATTTTTTCCACTAGAATCATATACATCCTCAACTTCAACCGTATAAGAACTATTCAAAGTACCAGTAGAATTATTAGTAACAGCAATCATCTTTTGTAAACTATCAATCTTACCTAATCCCCTACTAGAAGTATCCGTAAACATAGCATTCCGAATAGTAATATTACTAAAGAAGTCTTCAATTTCTGATTGATCTGTCATCTTATATGTACCAATTAACTTTTCCTTAACATTATATCTTCCACTATATAAATTAAGGGTAATAGTAGAAATTTCATCCATAATAGTAGAATTCTGAGGAGCTACCAACTTAGCATCAAAAGTAACAACATTAGCAGAATTCTCTGAACCATCTTTATTTTTACCACTAGTATTATCACCGATTACCTCTAACTGTAACTTATCACTTTTATCTGTTTTTACATAAAATGTATCACCAATCTGAACATTAGTATGTAAAACATTATCATCATCATAATAATTTCCAAATACCTTAACTGCATAAGAAGTATTAGAAGATAAATCAGATAAAGTAATTTCAGAAGTCAATTTAGAAGAATCAAATTGTATTGTTGTATCATTATCAGTAGTTTCAGTTTCCTTAACTTTATAATATCGCAAAGTAAAATTATTTTTTAAATTAGAACAACTTCTACCAGACATAGGAACAGTACAGTTCGCATCAATCAATGTAATAGTACCAATTACCTTATTCATTGTAGCACTCTTTAATTCAAAACTAATATTTGGTTTACTTTTAATTAAAAAATTACCACTATAATCAGTTGAAACTTCCCTAATCATTTCATTATCATTGTATTCTGCAATAATCTTAGCCCGGTAATTAACTCCAGTCTTCAATTCATCAATTTCATTCAAATTCAAAACCAATTCATCATGATCATTTTTAGTAACAGAATAAACTACTTCTGGCTCTGGATTATCAGCAGTAATATCATCAGCCAAATAAACATTATAAATATAAGAAACAATACTCTTATCTGGATCTGAAATATGATCAAGAGATACCGTAAATTTAACCTCTTCAGCATTAGGAACAACCTTTACTGAAGATATAGTAGGCTTTTTCTTTAACGTACTATCAATACGATTAATTGAATAAAGATTATTATATGCTGTATTATTAATCCAAACAGTCTCAACACTTACTGAATAAACTGTATTAGACTTAAGTCCAGTAAAAGTAAAAGTATTATCAATATCATCTTTAGAAACTGTATAATCATTAGTATCAATACTGGCAGCCTTTCCATCACTATCATAAATAGTAACCTTTACTTTAGAAACATCAGTATTATCATCAAAAGACACTTTATAAGATAAACTATCTTCAGCAGAATAAACTTTTTCTAATGTAATTCCTAAATCTTTTGTTCTGAAAGTTTTCTGAAAATATTGTTTCTCATTAGCAACACCAACTTCAACAATAGATAAAGCATACTCCGTATCAGGTGTTAAGGAATCATAAGACAATTTAAAAGTTCCATTAGTAAGAGCAATTGATTTTGGCTCTGTTTTCTGACCAGTAGAAACATCTGTAAAATAAGCAACAACACTTCCCTTTGCCAAAGAAGCATTATTAAGTTGCATAGACAAAGAAACAGTTGTAGAAGTAACATTAGCCTCAATAAGTTCAATTTGTGGACTAGCTGTAGCATTATTCGTACCAGAACCAGAACCATTACCATTTTCTAAACCATTTCCGTTTGTAGCACCATTTCCATCTGCACCATTTCCACCTTCTCCTCCAGTTGCATCACCATCTGAACCATTTCCATCTTCTCCCCCACCAGATCCATCAGTCCCATTACCATCTGAACCATTTCCTTTTTTACCAGAAACATCTAAATCAATATTCTCATCTCCATGAATAGTAATCTGTGAAAGCAACATCTTTGCTTCATTATCTAACATCACTTTTCCACTACCCAAATCAATAACAATATTATCTCCAACATAAAGATAAGAATCTTGCGCAGTAACTTGATAACTAACATCCTTATTATCAATTTTTACAATTCCTTTATCAATAAAATAAAGTTCAAAATAATCCCCACTTACTCTATCTGCAGAACTAGGAACTTTAAGTTGCAAATCCTTACCTGCAATAATATATTTATTATCACTAATTCTACCAATAAAATAACTAATTGAAATATCCTTACCATAACTAGTAACAACATATTTCCCATTATCATAAGTAATTTTATTTTCAGGATTTATATTATAATAAGACACCATAGGATTACTTAAGTCACTCAAATTAACAAGAGCACCCTTTTGTAAAAAAGCAATATCTCCATTATTAAAATGAACAAAACTAGCAGGATCTACACTAACTTTTTTAGATTTAGTATCATTAAAACTAATCTTATCATCTACATTTTCTTTATATTTTGTATTAGCGGAAAAATAATACTTTTGCTTTGTCTTAGCACTTGTTTCTAATATATAACCATTAGAAGAAAAAACAGAAGAATTATCTTGATAAAGAGAAAATGCTCCCACAACCAAAACAACTAATGTAACCAAACTTATAAAAATAATAAAACCAAACTTATTCTTTAAAAATCCCATACGTTCACCCATCCTATTTTACTAGGTTAATTATAACATTCTCCAAATATAATGTCAATTTATGAAAAGAGATTACCAAAAATTTTATCACAAAAAAAAGCACTCTAATGAAAGAATGCTAAATAAATTAAAAATACTAAATAAATTAACATTAAAATACATCCATTTGCCTTATCTGATTTTTTACTCTTATCAGGAACTCCCATTGCCATAGAAGCAAAAACACCACCAACAAGTCCACCAATATGAGCAAAATTATCAATACCAGAAAAAGTAAATCCAATAAATAAATTAAGTAATATAATAGGAATAATCTGACTCTTAAGAGCATTTCCTAAATATACCCGATAATGATAACCAAAATAACAAATAGAACCTAAAAGACCAAAAATAGCCCCACTAGCCCCAACACTAACAGCATATTTAGAAGCAAAAGCAACACTTAATAAACTACCACTAATACCACTAAACAAAAAGATAAATAAGTATTTTAACTTTCCATAAAAACTCTCCACCTGAGGGCCAATCACATACAAAGAATACATATTGCATACCAAATGAACAATACCAGCATGTAAAAAAATAGAAGTAAATAAACGATAGTATTCCCCATGTTTAGTATAATAAGCAACATTACCTCCAAAATCAATCAAAGTCTTAACATAAGTAGAACCTTTACCAAAAATATACATAGAAATAAATAAAATTATACAAATAGCAATAATTAAATAAGTAATCAAAGGAGACTTTTGAGAAAATATCTTCTCTACCCTCTTAGACTTTTCATAACTCTCCTTATTAATATCATCGCTAATCTTAACAAATAAGTCAATTCCCTTCTCATCATGCTTAGTTTTCTCAACAATATCAGGAAAAACTTCTAATAACTTACCATTTTGAATTTCACTAACATTTCTAATTAAAACACTAATAACTCCATCTTCTTCAGGAAGTACAACATCTTCTCCCAAACTGGTATAAATACTAATAACATTCATACTAAGAGATAAAGTTTTTTTCTTCAAATTACTTAAAATTCTCTGCAACTTAAAACGATCAAAACTAAGTTGCTCTTCATTATGAATATAATGACTAACAATACGAACAAGCTTATAATCACTATCCATATTCTCAAGCCAAATTTCATCATTTACCCCATGTAATATCACAGGATTATAATCTTTCTCTGTAATAAAATAATGAACCAAATTCATTACTAACAAATCATTATTATTTAATTGAATCTCTTTCTGCACATTATCCCTTCTTTCTGACTAATAATATTATACTAAAAAACATATAATAAATAAAGAGGTGTAATCATGAAAAAAATAAATAAAAAAAATATATTAACCTACCTTATATGCTTACTTCCATGGTTTATAGGAAGTATCCTTTTCAAAATAGATACCACTTACTATAAAAATTTAAATCTACCATTCTTCGCCCCAAGTCCAATAATCTTCCCCATCATCTGGACTCTACTATATCTTCTAATCTCTTTCTCCATATATAAAACAAAAGAAGAAAAAACAACAAACTATTCTATTTATTTAACAATCAATTATTTATCCAATCAATTATTTACATTTTTCTTCTTTATCATAAAAAATAATTTTTTAGCCTTAATTGATACATTAATAGTATTTCTCTCATCAATCTATCTCTACCAAGAAACCAAAAAAATAAACAAAAATAATACAAAATACTTAATTCCCTATCTTATCTGGAACTTATTTGCATTAATTTTAATCACAACCATCTATATTATCAACTAAAAATACTAAAATCTTACATTTCCTTATACTTGGCTAAAATTTCATAAAATTCAGCTGGTGCATCTACTTCAAATTCTAAATATTTTCCTGTAACTGGGTGAACAAAACCTAGTTTTTTTGCATGAAGCATTTGTCCAAAAGAAGGATTATCTAATTTTTTTCTTCCATAAACAGGATCATTAACAACAGGATGATGAATATAACTCATATGAACACGAATTTGATGTGTACGCCCAGTCTCTAACTTACAAGTAATCAAAGTCGCTTTTTCATATCTTTCCATTACGCGAATATGAGTAACTGCATCTTTAGAAGAAACATCAGTAACACACATCTTTTTTCGGTTATGAGGATCTCTTCCTATTGGTGCATCAATCGTAGCAGTATCCTCCATAATTACCCCATCTACTAATGCCAAATATTCCCTAGTAACACTTTTTTCACTAATTTGTTTTGCCAAATTATCATGAACAGCATCATTTTTAGCAACTACTAACAATCCAGAAGTATCCTTATCAATTCGATGAACAATACCAGGACGAACCTCCCCATTAACACGACTTAAATGATTACAATGATACATTAACGCATTAACCAAAGTACCATGATAATTACCAGGAGCAGGATGAACAACCATCCCACTAGGCTTATTCACAACAAGCAAATCATCATCTTCATAAACAATATCTAAAGGTATATTTTCTTTTTCTATCGACACATCTTCTGAATAACCATCCTCTACTTCAATAACATCATCTATCTTCAATTTATAACTATTTTTAACAGAATTCCCATTAACTAACACATACCCAGAATCCATCATTTTTTGAACATAACTACGACTTACTCCCATTTCTTCCATTAAATATTTATCAACCCTAGAAACTCTATCTACAACATACTTCATAACTTTTTCCTCTCCTTCAACAATTCTAATACAATTAATAAAAATACTCCACAAACAATTAAAATATCAGCCACATTAAAAATAGCCATCTTAAAACCAAATAAAGTAAAATCCAAAAAATCAATCACATAACCATAAAAAATTCTATCTAAAAAATTTCCTAAAGCCCCACCTAAAATCATACTATAACAAAGATTTTCTAATTGACCACTTTCTCTATTTTTCGCAAAATAAACCAAAACACCAACTACTAACACACTCATCATTAAAATAAAAGTCAAATTCCCACTTAACATACTAAAAGCAACCCCTGTATTCTTTACATAAGTAAGAGAAAAAAAGTGAGGAATAATTTGAATAGTCTGATTTTCTACCATAAAATGAATAACCATTTGTTTAGAAAAAATATCTAAACATAAAAATAAAATACTTAATAATATTATTTTCTTCATTAAAAATACCCTCCATTAAGGATTAACACCCTGCGGTAAAGTACTAATTATTAAATTATCACTAGATAAATCACATTGATTATTTTCCAATGAAACAGAATAATAATAAACATAATCAGTATCTCGATATATCTTAACCTCAGGATTATGACTACTATTAAAACAACGCTTCTTATTCTTAGGATTAACTAATTTAGCTTCATCAACTATACCATCATTAACCAAATCCATAATTTTAATATTATCATTACCTTTCTTTAACTGATATAAAGAAACTTCATAAGTACTATTTCCAATATTATTCTTTTTAAAAAATGTAGTAACCTCATCACCAGTTTGCTTTAAACCAGAACCATGTAACTCAATATAACTACTAATAGATTTTCCTAAATTTTCTACAAATAAATTCTCTCCTCTAGCCTTAGAATTATTAATCGCTCCCGTAACTCCATAAGCAGAAATTCCCATTACTAAAGACAAAATTACAATGGTTGCTAATAACTCTATTAAAGTAAATCCTTTATTATTCATTTTTTCAATCACCACCATTAGTGTAACATAATTTAATTTAATTTAAAAGAGTTGACACCAAAGAATAAATTCATATATACTAAATTTAAGGTGAAAAAAATGAAAATAAGATATCAAGAAAAAGAAATAGAATTAATCGAATGTAAAACTTTCTACACTAGATTTAAAGGATTTATGGGAAAGAAAAATATTCACAACGCCCTTCTTTTTAATCATTGTAATAGTGTACATACTTTTTTCATGAAAGAAAATATTGATATTATATTTTGTAATAAAGAAAATAAAATCATATCTTATTATCAAAATACATCACCTAGAAAAGTAATTCTTCCTCAAAGAAAAGCAACCAAAACAATAGAATTACCAGCAAACTACTTTAAAATTAAAATTGGAGAAAGATTGGAGATAACAAAGTGAAAATAACAATACTAGGCTGTGGTGCTTTTGGAACAGCAATAGCATCACTATTTGAAAAAAAAGACGTCCAAACAGTAATATGGTCTAAGTTTAAAAAAGAAATTGAAAAAGAACAAAAAAATTTCCCAACTATAAAAACTACAACCTCCCTACAAGAAGCATGCCATTTATCAGACTTAATTATTATTGCCATTCCTATAAATTTTATTAAAGATACTATCTTAGAATTAAAACCCTATTACCAAAATCAAGATATTCTAATTGCTAGCAAAGGAATTGACACAAAAACTCATCAATTTGCATCAGAAATCATTTTATCTATACTAGAAAACGCACCAATTGGTATCATCTCAGGAGGCAGTTTTGCTATTGACATGAAAAATAAAAATGTTTTAGGACTTACCCTAGCAACAAAACACAACACAATCAAAGAAAAAGTAAAAAAATATATGGAAAGCGATATCGTTAAAATTCAATACATCAAAGATACCATCGGATTACCAATCTGTGGAGCAATCAAAAACGTCATGGCAATTGGTTTTGGTATGCTAGACGGAGCAAAATTACCAGACTCAAGTAAATTCTTATTCCTAACAAATGCCATTTACGAAATAAAATACTTAATCAGTACTTTACAAGGAGAAGAAGACACCATTATGACATATGCTGGAATTGATGATATCATGATGACCTGTACCTCTTCCACCTCAAGAAATTACACTCTAGGAAATTTAATTGGCAGCAACAAATCAAAAGAAGAAATAGAAAAATATAAACAAGAAACAACCATCGAAGGATTAGGAACAGCCAAAGCGATGTATGAACTAGCAAAAAATAAACATATCAATCTACCACTTACCAATACAATATATCAAATATTATATGAAGGAAAAAATTATCTAGAATTAATCAACACCCTAAAGAATTCTACAAATAATAATCTGTAGAATTCTCTTTTTATTTCATAAATTAAAAATAATAACAATCTCCCTTAACAAAAAAATTAAATTACAAATAAAAGACACTTTCGAAAAAAATAATATATTATCTAAAACAACCCTTACATCAGAAAAATACTGATCAACCCCACTATTATCTTTAGAAGTATTTTCCCAACTATTCAAAATAAAATAAAAATAATCTATTAAAAGCAAAATAACAAACAAAAACACCCCTATCTTAGCATCACCAATTGTATGTGTAAATAAAGAAATAATACTCCCAATAAAAGCAGAAAAGAATAACACATAAACTCTTAAAAAAATTTTACAAAACAAATTAGATAATTTTTCTTCTTGATAATAACAAGCATATTTTGCTAATAAAAAAACAATTCCAAAATGAAATAAATCAGAAGAATAATAGTCAACTGAAGTAAGACGAATAACATTCCTTTTTGCATCATAATAACTAAATATCTGTCCCTTAGCTTCAACAATATGAATAAAATCATAATCAGAAGTAATCTCCTTAGCAACAGAAAATCCATCAATATCTTGAACGATTATTTTTTTATATTTTAAATAACAAATTAATATTCTTAAATACAAAAAAGTAAGAAGAACAAATCCTACTATTAATAAAATATTCCTAACCATTAATCTTTCCTCTTAACAACGCTATCAACTTCTTGTAACTCAAAACGATACTTTTGAGTTGCCTCAGGATATTTATCATGATCAACCTCACTCATAAACATCGAATACGGTCTAACCCATAAACTACCATCTTCATAAAGTTTTCGATAAACAACACAAGACTCTCCAGTTTCTGAATAAGTAGCAATATCTTCAACCAAATAATA
>JAQXQC010000051.1 GCA_029100965.1 Bacilli bacterium
AATAAAGGGGTGGAGAAAATGAACAATCCAGAATGCAAAAATCATTGTGATAATTGCATTGCCGATATCCTAAAGGTAATATTAATTCTTCAACAAAGTGCCAATCAATCTGATACTTGTTTAGAAACTTGTGATCGTGGATTCTTAGGTCAACAGTGTTGCCCATCATTCTATAATACTAGACCAATTGTTTTATATACTTGTGGTTCTAATAGTACTCCTCTTGCTATACCAATTAGTAAAACACCAACAGAAACTACTACTTCTACTATATTTAGGGTTGAAAAATTAGATGATTGTTGTGCAACTTGTCGAGTATTGATTGCTAATCAAGATAATACTTATACAAGTACTAATTCATTTTTTACAATAAACTTAGATTGTGTATGTTGTATTCGATGCTTAGATGACACTTTTATTGAAGGAGTATAAAAAGAAGTCAGTTTTAATTTCATGACTTTCTTTTTTTGGCTTTCTTTTTATTTTCTCTTTCTTTATGGTAAGCACTTTCTACTGATACTCTTTCTGCTATTCCTAGAGAGACAAATAGACTGATAACATAACTTCCTCCATAGCTTAAGAATGGTAATGGTACTCCAGTTAGAGGGCCTATTCCCATTACACCAATAAGGTTAATACTAACATGTAAGAATAGATAAGCACATACACCATATGCTAAGATGGAACCTTGTAGATTTACTGCCCTTCTAGCAATTTTATACAAGCGATAAATAATAAATAAATAGCAAAAGACAATAATGATTCCTACAATAGCCCCCCATTCTTCTACAATAATAGGAAAGATAAAATCGGTATAAGATTCTGGTAGATATAAGTATTTTTGTGTACTTTTTCCTATTCCTTGTCCTGTTACTCCTCCATTTTTAAAAGCAATAAAACTATTACATAACTGATACCCAGAATCATCTTGATATCTTAAACATGGATCTTTAAAATTAAATCTCTCTAATTGATAACTTTTTAAAAAGTATTTACTTCCTACTAAGAGGGCACATATTCCCACTAAAGTTATTCCTACAATGCTAAGAGAAATCTTCCTGGAAAGTTTTCTTGGAACAGGGAGTGACATAAAAATCAAAAAAGTAATTCCTCCTATAATTAGGGCTGTTCCTAAATCTGGTTGCGTTGCTACTAAACCAAAAATGATGATTACCAGAATGAGGGGACGAATTAAAATGTTAAAATTATCTAAATCTTCTTTCTTTTTTTCATAATATGCCGCTAAAAATAAAATAATAATTACTTTGGCAAATTCACTAGGTTGGATGGATAGACCTCCTACTTTAAACCAACTTTGTGCGCTTTTAGCGACATGTCCATAAACATTTAATGCTCCTAGAACTAAAATAATTCCAATCATTAATAGATAGGTAATCCCTCGATAGGCTTTGGTAGGTATATGAATGATGATTAAAAAGAGAAAAAAACCAATACCAATAAAAAGAGCTTGGCGATAAAAATAGTGATATGGTCCATATCCGTATCTCATATAACTTTCCATACTTGAAGCACTAAGAACCATAACTAAGCCAAAGATAAAAAAAGCAATAATCATTAATAATAAAGTTTTATCTAATTTTGAAAATACTTTCTTCATACCCATCTTCCTTTTTATTATCATATCATAAATTAAATATTTTTTTATGAGAAAGTTTTTTTATTTGACAATGTGGTTTACAGTTAAAATAGTGTTTAATAAAAAAATAATAGGAGTTAGATACATTATCTTCTTATTCCTATTGTTTTTTATATAATTTCTAATTTTTCCATTAAATATTTTGCATTAGTGCTGGTACATTTTCCTTTTCTAATTTTATAATCAAATTTAATTTGATTTCCTTCATAATATTCTTTTACATGGTAATTAATTATATTTTTTTCATCGCATAATTCAAAATCATGTGTAGTGAGAAGGACTATTGTATTTTTATTTTGGAGACGTTTAATTACTTTTTTTGCTCCATAAATTCGATCTTGGTAATTTGTTCCTTTAAAGATTTCATCAATTAAAACAAGCATATTTCCTTGATTTAAATAATCCATTGCTTTCTTTATTCTTAGTAACTCCCCATAAAAAGTAGAAATTCCTTTTTCAATATCATCTCCTACTCTCATTGAGGTGAATATTTTAAAGAATGAAGCCTTAAATTCACTTGCACATACATAGGTTCCAGCATTCATTAAAACCAGATTAATTCCAATTGTTCTTAAGAAAGAAGTTTTTCCTCCCATGTTAGATCCTGTTATGATATTTACTTGTGCTAGTGTTTCAAAATCATTAGCAATACATACATCTTCTTTTAGTAAAGGATGTTTTATTTTGGTAAATTGAATTTCTACTTGATTGCTTTTGATTGGGAAACATTTTTCTTCTTTTAAAATCCCTATTCCTGTCAAACTAATTAAAGCTTCTAATTCTTCAATATCAGTAATTGTAGTTTGTAATTTTGGAAAGTCTTGTTTTAAGAATTTTATTAAAAATGTTCTTGAAAAAAGATTTACACAAAATAGACCATTCATGATTAGACTGAATAGTAAATTATCTTTTATGCTATTTAAAGTGTCTAATGTATTTATCTTTTTTGTTATATTTTGGGTTAAATTCATTTCTTTTTGGATTCTTTTTAATTTTTGAGAATGAAATTTTGGTTTAAGAACTACTGAAATAATAGAAGGAAGTTTATTATAAGTTGTAATTAAATTTGTAATTTTATTAAAATCTTGCTGATAAATAAAGCTATACATAAAAGAGATTAGATAATTAAACAGGAATAATCCATAGAAGTATTTTATATCTATTACCTTAAATAAAGATAAAATTAATAAAGTAAGAGATAGAGTACCACATATGAAAGCAATAATATAATCATTAGAATGTGAGACAGTATCTTCTTTTAGTTTTAAAAACGTATTTTTTAGGTCTATTTTTTTATCCTTGTACTTTAGCATTTGAACTTGATAATCCATAATGAAATTAAGATTTTTTTCTAATTCTGCAATAGCTTTTTGTTCTTCATATAACTTTTTTTCTTCTTGATTTTTGTTCGATAATTTTTGAAACAAAGTGCGTTTTCCTCCGATTGTTTTGCAAACAGAAAGATATTGAAATAAAGAATTTTTTCCAATGATATCTAAATCTTTTAGATAATCTTCGCATCCTTCTTCGAATTCTTCTCCTGTTTCTTGAAAATCTTTCCAAGTACCATTTTCTCTTTTGATATAATCTTCTAATATTGAAAGATATGCTTCATAATAGTGATATTTTTGAAAATACTTATCATGAATAATTACTAGTATAATGAATGCTACTAGGGAAATAATGAAGATGATTTGGAAGAATTTTGGGTAGTAATAATATTTTAAGACGAAACTAAATATCATCGTCATGAAAGATATTACTCTAAGTGTTGCTATTAAATTTACTTTTTTTTCATTTTCTGATTTTAATAAAGAATATTTTTGATATTGTAATTTTTCTTTTATCATAATAACCTCCTTTAAGTTATTTTAAGAAAAAACAGTTAGGATTAATCCACTAAATACGCCAATGGTATAGATAAGAAATAAAATGAATAAATTTTCTTTTGTATTTTTGTTATTTTTAAATAATACTAATAAAGCTACTCCACTTCCTGTTAAAAGTCCTGCAATTAGAGAGGAAAATGATAGGATATGATTTAAGTAAAGTTCTGTTAAGATAATTGAGGCACCACAGTTTGGGATTAATCCTATTAAACTAGATAAAAATGGAGTTAAAATTGAACTAGTATGAAATATATTTTTTAAATATTTTTCTAACCCATAATTCATTAAAGTATTAATAAAGAAGCTGGTAATAAAAATAAAAATAATGGTATTTAGGGTATGATGAATACTGGAAGTAAGAATATTTTTTTCACAGTGACAATGTTCATGTTCACATATTTCTTGAATAGAATGTTCTTTTCTTTTTGTAAATATTAAATCTATAATTATTCCTGCTGTTATTCCAATTAATACTTTAATTCCTATAATAGAGATGATTGTTTTAAAATCACTTTTTTCCGTTAAGAGAATTGGTAACATTTCATCACTTGTTGATAGATAAACACTAATTAGTGTACCTAAAGAAATAATCTTTGTAATATATAAATTGGTTGCCATACACGAAAAACCACATTGAGGAAAACAGCCTAATATTCCTCCTAATATTGGTCCATATTTGCCTGATTTTTTGATGATATTTTGACTTTTCTTTTGATACTTATGCTCAATTACTTCTATCAAATAGAATGTTAACCATAAAAAAGGAATTAATTTTAAGGTATCTATTATGGTATCTTTTATTACTTCAAACATGATCTCACCCCACATTTATTTAATAGTAACATAATCTATAACAGTAGTCAATTTTAGAAAAAGAAGAAAATCTAACTTTATGATTATTCTGTGATAATGTCTTAAGTGTTATTCCACGAAATTGTCTCACCTGTGATATAATTTGTCACCAGGGGGTGACAAAATGAGAAAGGTTGAATTAAGAATGAACGAACAAGAAAAATATGAAATTATCAAAGAACTAGTTGACCATAACGGTAATAAAAATCGAGCTAGTAAAAAACTTGGTATATCTAAAAGACAAGTTAATCGTCTTATTATTAAATATAAAGAGAAAGGCAAATCAGGATTTGTACATGGAAACCGCTCAAAGCAACCTGCA
>JAQXQC010000052.1 GCA_029100965.1 Bacilli bacterium
AACATGATCAATAATAAATTTCAATTCTTCAAAATTCCTACCAACCTCAGTACCCTTACCAGCCATCGTTTCTAAACAAATCGTTACTTGATATTGATTAGAAAGAATAATATTAAGTCCTTTAATAATATTACTAATCGCATGATTTCTTTCTAACCCAACACTAGAACCAGGATGTAAAACTAATTTAGTCATCCCTAATTCTTCACATCTTTCCATCTCATTTTTTAAAAAACTAACACTAAAATCAAACTTTTCATCATTACACAAATTAACAATATAAGGTGCATGCACTATAATATTTTCTAATTTTATTTTATTTTCTTTCATTAATTGATAAGCTTGATAAGTAAGTTCATCATGAATAACACCTCTCCTTGTATTCTGAGGAGCCCCCGTATAAAACATAAAAGTATTCTCTCCATAACTCAAAGCTTCTTTAACACTACCAAGCAACTGTGTATCACTCTTATAAGATACATGACTACCAATAATTAATTCCATATCTAATACCTCCATAAAACTAATCTTTTAAACATCCTAAAGGAACAACTAGAACACCATCTTCTCTTTTAAAAGCATATTTTGTTCCTGTTAAAATCATCAAAAAGGAAGGACTACCCATTGCATTTTCATCGACAATATTTTTAATTTTTAATAAATTTCTAGCAGCTTCATCTTGTGCTTCATTTCCTCCCAATTTAACTTCTATAGCTCCCCATTTCCCATTATCCAAATGAATAATAGCATCACATTCTAAATCATTGTTATCTCTATAGTAATAGACTTCCCCATCAATACTTTCAGCATATATTTTTAAATCTCTCATACAAAGAGACTCAAACATAAAACCAAAAGTATTAAAATCTTTCAATAAATCTTTATCCGTAGCCCCCAATGACGCCATCGCCAAAGAAGGATCAACAAACTCTCTTTTTTTACTTGAACGAATTGTAGCCTTACTCCGAAGTTTTGGACTCCAAGCATTAATATCATCAATAACAAATATTTTTTCAAGAGTATTTAAATAATCTCTAACCGTTTTTTCTGATATTTCATCACCTCTTATATTAATGTCATTACAAATTGTATTGATACTTACTGTAGAAGAAATATTTCTAGCCAAACTTTTTAATAATGACTTAACTTTAGAAGGATTTCTCTCTACTCCATCCACTGTTATAACATCAGTATGAGAAATTGATTGTATATAATCTTTTGCATAATCAAAACATAAATCTTTTGAAACTTTAATAGATTCTGGCCATCCCCCTCTCGTAAGTAAAAAAGCATAATCTTCTATTTCTAACTGGCTCATTCCACTAACATCATTTTTTCCATCAAAAAGTTGTTTTAACGAAACACAACCATTTGATTCTCCTGATTCATATAAACTCATTGGTCTCATAACCAAACTAACAATTCTTCCTGTTCCAGAATGCATCGGCTTTTCTTTTGTTACTGTAGCTGAACCAGTCAAAAGATATTCTCCTTTTTTACCAGTTTTATCAACATCATACCTTATACTATCCCATATTGTAGGAAAAACCTGCCATTCATCTATCAATAAAGGTTTTTCATTATTTAAAAATAATGAAGGTTTTGTTTCTGCAATCATTTTATTATTTACATACTCATCAGGATCCTGAAAAGAAATAGAAGACTTAGCAAATTGCAAACAAGTAGTAGACTTACCACACCATTTCGGTCCGACAACAACAATCGCCCCATATAAATTCATTTTTCTTTTAATTTTTTTATCAATCAATCTAGGAATATAATTCTCCATAAAATCACCATCCTTAATTTCAATTCTACCACAAAAAAATAAAAAAAGAAATTACAATTACCAAATTTGAAGAATTTTTATTACCAAATTCGAAGCGACTTTACTACCAAATTTGAATTTTTATATTTTATTTTACATATAATTTACTCATCAGTATCAACATTCAAATAACGCAAAAAGAAAAAGACTTTTCAGTCTTAATGGTTCTATAATATTTAATAAATATAAGAAAAAAAACACTAACTATTTGACAAATACTTCAAATTTAGAGAATTGTAATATTTTAAAGTCAAAAGAAAAAAGATTTATTAAATAAATAACAAATCTTAATATTAATCAGTTATTTTCTCATTAGTTCCAGCTGCTCTGTTAAATGAGAAATGTTGATCTTCAGCAGAAACATAGAATTTACCATTTCTCTTAGCCACCAAAAAAACTTCATAAGAACCAATGTTAGCATTATATCTAACTGCAGAACAAGTATTTGTGGCAGCATTATTTTGATTTTCTTTTATATCATACTCACCCTCCTCAGGAAGAGAAGGAGCAACACCAGAAATCACAATATCTTTATCTGAAAGACCCAAAGCAGTCATAAGACTTTTTCCACCTTTAAAATTAACCTTCAAATTGGCATTACTTAAACATATCCAACTTCCTCTATTATCTTCTTGAGTATATTTAATAAAATCATCACTTAAAGTTTTACTATTATTATCTGTAACAACAGAATCCTCAGTAACCCAAGTATTTAAACTATTAGCAGCACCTTGTGCAGTAGAATGTAAAGTACTTTTTCTTGAATTATTAATTGAATTAATAACACTATTAGCAGCAAGTCCCATAACGATAGCAAGAATTACAATAACAGCAAGTAACTCAATTAAAGTAAAACCTTTATTATCCAATTTCTTTCTATTTCTTATCATTTTTAACACTTTCATTTTTTTATCCTCCTTATTATTAACTAAATTATAATAAAAAAACAATTGATAGTCAATTGCTTTTTTTAATTTTTTTGGTAAATTGATATAAATTTATCCCCATATTTTTTCTTTTTTAATAAGGCATATCCCTCTACCTCATTAGCGTATTCATAATTATATTCTAAAATAATTATCCCTTTATCAGACAATAAATGATTATCTCTAACATTCTCTAATATTTCTAATAAAATATGTTCACGATATGGGGGATCAACAAAAATAATATCAAATACATTACCTTTATCTTTAAATATCTCTAAAGCCTTACAATAGTCCATTTCTATAGAAGTACTTTTATCCTCTATCTTAAATTCTTTTATATTCTCACGAATCACCTTTATACATTTATGATTATTATCTACAAAAAAACATCTCCCAGCTCCATTACTAATCGCTTCAATTCCTAAATTACCACTACCTGCAAATAAATCTAGAACACAAGCATCTTGAATATAATCTTGAATACTCCCAAATAAACTCATCTTTACTCTATCCATAGTAGGCCTAGTACCTTCTATATCATATCCCTTTATCTTTCTTCCCTTTAAACTACCACTAATTACTCTCACCTAACACATCTTCTTCCATTCTTAGTAAATTTCTTAAACCCTTGATTAATCTTCATCACCAAAAACATTAATTCATCATAATATTTCATATATCCTCTATATTCAGGATATTCATATAACTTCTTCTTTATCTCTAATTGTTCATATTCTATAGAAGTATTATTTCCTACTTTTAATAACTCCTGTATCTCTTTATTTTCTAAAACCTTACGTTTACTCTCTTCTAACTTTTTTATCATTTCACTTTCATCCATAGCATCAATTAATTCAAAAGTCTTCTCCATGATTTTGTGCATAATTTTCTCTCCCTCAATAAAAAAATTATACTCTAATTATTTTAAAACATCAAGAAAACTCTGTATCATACTAATATTATCAATGGTTCGATTAATCTTATCACTTGTAGTTAATTTATAACTAATTTTCATTTCTTCTACAAAAAAAGGAAAACTATCTGGATTACGATTTAAAATTTTATACCAATTAGAATGCTCCCTTAAATATCTTTTTAAATTAATATCATGCTGTATTCTATTATAAATATCATAAGTCATTAATCTTCAAACCTCTTATACAATGGTCTTGGATTATACTCTTTCTTTCCACTACCTTCTTTCTTAGCAGCAAATAATTCTCCAAATAATCCTAAAGTTTTCTGCAAAGAACTAATTCCCTCTTGAACTTTATTAACATCAACATTTTTAGCCATTTTTACTAACTCTTCTAAATATCCACCACTTCTATTATTACTTTTTACAGTACTCTTATTCTCCTCATTAAGTAACTTCCCCCAAGCATCTTCATCTTCCCCATATAAATCATACATCTCATAAAAATCTTGCCAACTTTTTTTACCATCTCTTACATACTGAATTAAAAATGGATTTTCTTTAACAAAAGCCTTAAATTCTTCCTTTTTATCCATTTTTATCACCTCTTAGTACTATTATATGCCTAAAAAAAAGATAAGTTCTAAATCATAAAAACTTATCTTAATTCAATTCTAAAGATTCAATATACTCAACAAAATAAAGAGGAATATTAATAATCTTACCATCTTTACTTAAATTATTTAATGAAAAACGAAATGATATATCATTATCATGACTAGCATTATATTTTGTTAAACTATTATGGTTAGTACTCTTATCAGATTTTACTTCAATAGGAATAATCCTATTATTATTCTGAATAACAAAATCAATTTCATTTCGATCAAAAGTATAATAATTAGGAGCCTCATCAAATAAATAATTTAATACATTAGCAACATAGTTCTCAGTAAAAGAACCTTTAAATTCTTCTAAAAGACTATTTCCTTCCAAAATAATTCGACTATCTAAATTAGACATTCTCCTTAAAAGACCAACATCATTCATATAAATTTTATAAGCAGATAAATCATGATATGCTTTTAATGGAAATTCACATTTACTCACTAAAAAGCACTTAGAAATCAAATTTGCATCTTTAAGCCAATTCAAAGCTCCCTCATATTCTCTAGCACGCGCCCCTTCTTTTATCACTTGATATACAAATTTTTTATTTTCTCTTGCCAATTGTGAAGGGATTCCATTCCATATCAATGATATTTTATTTGCAACAACCTCATCAGTATGCTTTGAAAAATCATTCTCATAAGAATCTAATATATTTTTTTGAATTTTATTTACTTTTTCAATATCCTTATCATTCACCCAACTATATACCGCTTCAGGCATTCCTCCAATAATATAGTATACCTTTAATTTTTCAATTAACTGACTCTCAAAAATTTTAGGAAATTCCCTTATTTCTTTAGTTTTCTTCATGACTTCAACCAAATTTTCCAAATGATCTGCGATTAAAAACTCACTAAATGTCATTGGATATAAATTAAGAAAATCTACCTTGCCAACAGGAAAAGAAGTCTTAGAAAGTCTTATTCCAAGAAGTGAACCAGCACAAGCAACATGATATTCTCTTGCTTCTTCACAAAAATATTTTAATGAATTTAAAGCATTTGGACATTCTTGTATTTCATCAAAAATAATTAGTGTAGTAGATGGATTTATCTTTTTACCATTTGCTAAAGATAATTGCTCAATAATTCGTTTAGGATCTTTAGTATGAACAAATAATTCTGCTAACCCATCGTCATGATCAAAATTAAAATACGCAATATTCTCATAATTACTTTCACCAAATTCTTTTAATATATACGTTTTACCAACTTGTCTTGCCCCTTTTAAAATCAAAGGTTTTCTATCTTTACTATTTTTCCATTGAATCAATTTTTCCATAATAAATCTTTTCATTCCAGTATCACCTCAATAGTAATATATCACACTTTTGCAAATATTTTCAATAATTCTATCACACTTTTGTAAACATTTTCAATAACTTCATCACACTTTTGTAATCTTACTTTTTAATCATACTATAAACAACATGAACTTCCTTTGCTGTAAGTCTACGATATTCAGAAGCTTTTAAACCACTTAAATCAAAAATACCAAATCTTTCTCTTTTTAATTTGATTACTTTTTTCCCAACTGCTTCTATCATTTTCTTAACCTGATGATTTCTTCCCTCATGAATAACTAATTCTACAATACAAGTATTCTTTTTCTTATCAACACTTCTTACCTTAACATGACACTTAGCAGTTTTCCTACCATCTATCATAATACCACTTTTTAGCATCTTCACGTCATACCCACTTAATATTCCTTCAACCTTAGCAATATAAACCTTATCAATCTCATTAGCTGGATGCATAAGACCATTCGCAAATACACCATCATTAGTAAGAAGAAGAACCCCTGTTGTATCATAATCAAGCCTTCCAACAGGATAAATTCTAGCTGTGGTATCAATCAAATCCACAACTGTCTTTCTTCCCTTATCATCATTTGTCGTCGTTACAACACCTCTAGGTTTATACAATAAATAATACTCATAATTATGATCTTTCTTTATCGATAATCCATCCACTTCAATCTCATCATCATGACTAACTTTCGTTCCAAGTTCACGAATAACACTACCATTAACGAAAACTTTTCCTTCTAATATTAACTCTTCAGCCTTTCTTCTAGAACAATATCCAGAATTAGCAATCACTTTCTGTAATCTTTCCATAATTCCTTACCTCCACATTATAATCCACTATTAATACAAAATACCGCATATAGTGGTACTGATTTAATTCGTTTTGATTCATTATATCCAAAATTTCTTGTACTAATTCTGACAGAATATTTTGGTTGAAACTTTTCCATATAAACATTTAAACTCTTAGATTTAACAGCATCTCCAGACTTTACTTCAATAGGAATAATTCCATCCTTAGTATAAATTAAAAAATCAACCTCACTAGTAGCCTTACTTTGCCAATAATATAAAGAAAATCCATTACATAACAACTGATTAGCAACATAATTCTCTGATATAACCCCTTTATATAAAGATACATTATCCAACATAATATCCGCATAAGAAAGCTCTAACACACTATTTAAAATACCAACATCATTTAAAAATAATTTAAAATAATTATCTTTAACAAATCCCCTAAGTGGTATCTCAGGAAGAGAAACTTGATAAGATTTATCAACTAAATTACTAGCCTCTAGCCAATCCAAAACAGATTCATAATCCCTAGCCTTCGCATCCTTATCAATTTTAGAAAACTGAAACTTATTAGATAAATTTCCAAGTTGCGTCGGAATAGATCGATAAGTTCTCTCTATTTTCAAAGCTTCTGCATTATTTAACACATATTTATCCATATCTTTAAAATAAGAACTAATTATATTTTTTAAAATATTTGAATTATATTTTGAAACATCTAAATGAACATCTACCATATTTCTAACAGACTCAGGCATTCCACCACTAATCAGATAAATCTTATACAACTCTAAAATTTTATGATGAAGAGAATCAATCATTTGTATATTTTCATCAAAACAACTACGAATTTCTGGAATAAGTTTTTCTTCTCCTGAAGCAATCAAAAATTCCTCAAAATCCATAGGATACATATTTAACATTTCTACTTTACCAACTGGAAATGAAAATCTAGCTCTTTTTAATTTTACTCCTAATAAAGAACCAGCACAAATAATCCGAACATTGTTATGCTGTTCACAAAAATATTTTAATTCAGAAATTAATTTCTCTGATTCCTGAATTTCATCAATAAATAAACAAGTATCTTCTTTTTCAATATCTACATTAATCAACAACTTTAATTTCATGTACTTTTCAGAAGAATTAATCTCTTCTTCATATAATTTAACAATATCCGTACGCTCAAATAGATTAACAATAACATAATTAGAAAATTCCTTCTTACAAAATTCTTCCACAATATAAGATTTCCCAACTTGCCTTGCTCCCAACAACATAAGTGGTTTTCTATCTTTACTATTCTTCCATTCAAGCAATTTTTGATATATTTTCCTTTTCATAATTTTCATCACCAACTAAATAATAATATAAAAAAAGGTAACCGTCAATCTTTTTTACCACAAAATTTACACTTTTTTCTAAGGAATATCACGACAATTTTACACCTTTTTCTAAGGAATATTGCAACAAATTTGCACCTTTTTCTAAGGAATAATTATATAAATTTACTCTTTTTTCAAAGATAAAGCAAATCATATCACTCTAAACTGATTAAAATCAGGAATAAAACTTTCTTTACAACTTTCTCCTTCTTGAATAAAAGCTCTTCTTATCCCCAAATCATAAGCATAATTAATCAACTCATCATACTCATCTTCACGAACTACTCTATTAAGTTCTTCATATTTACATTCCCTAACAGGAGTATACTGATTCATAATACTAAAAATAATCTTATCTTGGTATTTTAAATATAAGTATTTTATTACCCTCTTACTATCCTCTAAATGACTAGGAAGAAGCAAATGTCGAACAATAACACCCCTTTTCATTATCCCATCATCATCAATAACAATATCTCCCACTTGTCGAACCATCTCCTCAATTGCCTTATCAGCAATCTCAAAATAATCCTTACAATGAGAAAACTTCCATGATAACTCATTAGAATAATATTTAAAATCAGGTAAATAAATATCCACATACCCCTCTAACTTTTTGATTGTCTCTAGCTTCTCATAACCACTACTATTATAAACAACAGGTATCTTTAATCCCTTCTTCTTAGCAAGATCTAATCCCTTTATAATCTTATCTACCCAAATCGTAGGCGTAACCAAATTAATATTTAATGCTCCATTCTTTTCTAAATCAAGACAAATATCACAAAATTCCTCTACCGTAACAACTCTTCCCTTATGATATTCACTAATTTCATAATTCTGACAAAATAAACATCTTAAATTACAATACGAAAAAAAGATTGTTCCACTACCAACTTCCCCACTAATCACAGGTTCTTCCCACTTATGCAGCGAATACCTGGCAATCACCATCTCACCAGGTGCCAGGCAAAAACCAATCTCACCACAATCTCTATCTACATTACAACACCTAGGGCATAAATTACATTTCATTATATCACTTCCTAAAAATACTGAAAAAGAAAAAGTCTCCAATTAGAAACTTTTCTTTAATAAAATACATTTCTTAAATATAATCCTTCTGGATTAGCCGTCTTACCAGCTTGCGTTCTATCTTCACTCTTTAAAATATCAATAATCTCTTCACTGCGTCTTTTTCCTTCACCAATTTCAATTAAAGTACCAACCATATTTCTAACCATATATCTTAAAAATCCTGTACCAATAAAAACTAAAGTAATCTTATTAACATCTTTTAAATCACGAAGTAAATTTGTCTGAGATAAAGTTCTAACATAATCATCTTTTTCTTCATCAACCTTTGTAAAAGCCCTAAAGTTATGTGTCCCTTCCAAATATTTCATAGCACGTTGCATCTCCACAACATCTAACTTCTTATTATGTTGATAAACATATTTTCTCTCTAAAGGATTATATTCTCCCATATTAATCTGATAGATATATTCTTTTCCCGTCGCATCAAACCTAGCATGAAAATTATCGGAAACCTCTTCAATATGCTTAATATAAATATCTTCTGGTAACATTGAATTCATACTATGAAGCAGTTTCTCAATATCCATTTTCTCTTCAAAATCAAAATGCGCTTTCTGATTTAATGCATGAACACCAGCATCTGTCCTACCCGTAGCCGTTATCTTAACCAGCTTATCCCCATTAATCTTTTTTAAAACACTCTCAATCTCTCCTTGAACAGTTCTTCCTTTAGGTTGTTTCTGATATCCACGAAAATCACTACCATCATAAGAAAATGTCATAAAATATCTCATCTTTACTACCTCACTTTAATAATATAATCCCTTTTATTACAAAGACTATTCTATCAAATCATACGCACATTTTCAATCATTTAGAACAATATTCTCAAAAGTTTACAATAAAAATACTGATAAATAACTTTCACTATTTATAAGTATTTTAACATATAACTATTTAATTGCCTTCTTATTCATTATCTTTTTTTCAATTTCCTCTATCTTAATTCCATAAACATAAATAAAATTAGTATTTGTTAACACAATAAAGAAACATCCATTTTTCTTACTATTTTCTATCATTAATATTGGAGAATTAATAATATCCATAATATCCAACAAATTAACAAAATCTCTTACCCTAATCATTTTATATCCTGTTAAATCAAAAGTATAATAAACCTCTTGTATATATGCGCCATATTTATTTTTAATTTTATTAATCTCTTTATTATAAAGATATTCAGCATTATTCCTCTTATTCACAATTAAATATACAACTAATGTAACAACCAAAATAATTTCCAATATAGAATATAAAATAATATAAATAATATTTTTAGTATTATTATTTTCCTTTTTAATAAATTTCTTATCTTCTCCTTTAGGACTATTACTTAAATTAACAGAAATAGTTTTAACATCTAAAGGCATAGACATAACCACAGTATCCTCATAATGATTATTTACTTTTACATGCATTTTAACATTCAATACACTAGTTAAATTAGAAATCCCATATTCATCAACAAAATCCTTAGCTAATTCATTATACTTAATATAGTCTAACTTAATATTTTCATCAATATCAAATTCTCCATCTGCAGTTTCTTCCTTTTCATCTAATAATTTATAATTCTTATCATAAATAATATTACCCTGTTCAGAAATAACAATATTAGCATCAATTCTATAAGTATAACTTAATTTATCATTACTTCCTAAATAATAATGATAAAGAAAATTAGCATCTATATAATCAATAATACTCGTTACATAATTTCTCCCTTTATCAAGAAATTTTTCCTGATAATAATTATTATCTTTTAAATAAACTTTATAATCAACATCATACTTTTCATTAGAAACCTGTACTTCTTCTTTATTATCAATTATTACTGAAAAGCTCAAAATAGCAATAAAAATTAAAATAACAAAAAATAAAGCTACTACTATTCCAATAAAAATATTACCTTTCTTATCCTTCATACTATCAACCCATACATTCTTTTAACCATACCGAAGGGATACCCATATATGGTATTTTAATTTTTTCTATTCCTATTATTAAATCTTCTTTAACATATCCATCATCTTCTTGAATATTTGCATCTCCCTTAGTCACATACTTTATTTCATTACCATCATCTAAAATTTTAACTATACGATGAATAGTTACTTTATCCTTCATTTGAAAAACAATAATATCTCCTACTTCTAACTTTTGATTTTCATATTTTTCAAAAATAATTGCATCCCCTTTATTAATTGTTCCAGTCATTGAACCAGACCCAATTACTAACATACAATACTTAAATTTACAAGAAATAAGCATACAAAAAACAATTACTAAGAACAAAGATAAGAACCAAAGTATTTTATCAGTTAAAGTTTCAACATGATACCTATCTTCTCTTTTAGCGTATAAATAATCTAATAAATAATAAATAATAAAACAACTTACTATCTTCAAAAATATTCTAATAAATATATAAACATTAGGTATTATAGGAATAATATAAGGATACACATTAATAATTATCTTAAACAAAATATTAGCCTTATACCCATAATTCTTACAAATATAATAATAAAGCAAATGAAAAGAAATCGTTGTTAATACATTATAACCAACAAAATTAAGAATTCCTGACAAATCATAATCAATCCCTGTATTATGATAAATACTAATATCCAATAATATCAAAGAAATCATACCAAAAATAATCAATAATTTATTTTTTCTTGAAATAAAAAAACTTCTAATTACCTCTGTTATTCCACATATAAATATCAGTGGTATAACATAAACAAATATATTTTTCAAAGAAAGTTTAATAACCGAATGATAAAAGCCAAAATATAATCCCAATAAATAAAATAAGATTAAATATACAATACCCAAAATAGGCATTAATGTGTTAACTTCTTTTTCATGATAAAATTTTAATCGTTTCTTACCAATAAAAAAATATAAATATAATACAACTAAAACTAAAATAAATACCAAAAAACAATAACTTAAATGAAATACAAAAGTATTAAAAAAGATGAAAAAGATTAAAATTAACTCTATTAAAAATATTCTTAATACATCATTTTTCATTATTTATCCTCATTTTTATTATTTATTAGATACTGGCTTGGCAACTAACTTAACCTCAAATTCTATTTTATCACCTGACTTGGCATTTGCAGAAGAAACATTTATAACCAAACCTTTTTCTTCACCATTTTTTAATAAATAAGCCTCATAATCATCCCAACCATTTCCAGCGCTACAATTTCCATTTGACATAAAACTATTACAATATCCAGTATCTACTACAATACTTTCAGTATTCCCAGTTGCACTAATTACTTTAGTTACTTCAGCTTGAATATTTTCATCACCAATATATTTGAATTTTACTAAAGATCCACCAAAATAATCATGACTGTTTTCATAATCATACATTTCTTTTAAATTTGCTGTACAACTTACAGTTTGGTCATTAACAATATTGCATACTAAGGGATCACCAGCTGTATTCATTACTTTCGTAAACCGAACGTTAAAAGCCTCCGTATTTGGACCAACTGATGCCTCTCCTGTAATTTTTAAATTAATATTAGACAATGCCGCAAATCCAACTCCTATCACCGCCATTGAAGCAATGAATACACCCCTTACAACCTTCTTTTTCTTTTTCATTCTTTACCTCTTTAAAACTACTTATTAGCTACTGGTTCTGCAACTAACTTAACTTCAAATTCTATTTTATCACCTGACTTAGCATTTGCAGAATTCATAGATAAATGAAATGCTTTTGTTTCACCAGATTCAATTGTTAATGGATTAGCTCTATTCCATTCTGACATTCCACCATTAGTGTATACTCCAACATTAATACTTTCAGTATTTCCAGTAACACTAATAGCAGGATAAACACTAGCCTTATAATCACTAGAACCTGTATATTTTAAATCAAACATAACATTTCCATACGAATTATGAAAATCTTCATAATCATAAGCTTCTTTCAAATTTGCTGTACAACTAGCCGTATAATCATCTATTATAGTACACTTTATTGGATTATCTTCATCATATACTTTGGTTAATTTTACATTAAAAGCCTCCGTATTTGGACCAACTGATGCCTCTCCTGTAATTTTTAAATTAATATTAGACAATGCTGCAAATCCAACTCCTATCACTGCCATCGAAGCAATGAACACACCCCTTACTGCCTTTTTCTTCTTTTTCACTTTAACTACTCTCCTTCTTATAATACAACCCTCTACTACCAATATCATTGTACTAAAAAAGAAAAAGAAAAGCAACAAATTACGACAAAAAATATAATTAAATCTCTTTAAGTATTTTGCTAAATATTTTAAAACAATTACTTTAATATACTTAAAATTGCTTCAATAACAATATCTTCCATCACTTCATAATCAAGATTAACATGCTTATGATAAACTTCTTCATGTGCCAAATTATCAATCCAATTCACAATCAAATGCATCTTCTTCTTCAATTTTTCCTTACGAAAACCATTATAAACAAAAAGAATTCTACTTTTTAGAGTTCTTTTTTCATTGAAAAATACTGATTTCTTACCTTTCCTTATATACATTTACACTCATAAATGTATATAATCAAAAATAAACAAAAAAAACTACAACTTTATGATAAAATTAAAATAAGAAAGGAGTAGAAAATGAAAAATAATAATAAAGGAGTAATTATTTTATTGATTATAATCATAGTAATACTAGCTACTTTATGTATTTTATTCGCAACCAGTACAATTGTCTTCAATGCTAGTTCAAAAAATAATCATTTAGAAAACACTACAACAAATAATCAAGAAAATAGTAATGTAACAAATAAAGAAAATAATTTTCAAAACAATATTACTTCAATCTACTATCAATATTACCCTGAAGAAGAAGAAATCCCTAATACCACTCATACATTTGATATTTTAGAGTTAAAAAGTGATGGAACGGCAAAACTACACGGTAGTAAAAGAAATTCAGGAGCATGGGGATATGAAGGAACCTATACAGAAACAGAAAATGAAATTATTTTTAAGGGAACAGCCACCAAAGAATACGAAGAAGTAGAAGGTACAACCGAATATACAAAAACATTTAAAAAACAAGAAAAACAGTTAATCGACGAATTAACCAATTGGACTTACTCTCAAGTAACAGAAGCCGAATTAAAAAACTAAAAAGAGCATTTACATAATAAATGGCTCTTTTTCGTTTATCAATAAATACTTAATTAAAAATCAATTTTTCACACATCATTATTTTTTAATTTTCATTTTATAGTTTATCATTTTCCCGAACTTTATTAAAAAATATCTATTTAAAAGTTTAATCTTTATCAGTATTTTTTATAAATTAACCAAATAATCAACAACATTCACTAAATGTATTCCATGAGATCCCTTAACTAAAATAATATCATCTTCTCTTACCAAATCTTTTAATAAAGAATAACATTCTTCTTCAGAAGAAAAATGATAAACATCTTCTTTTTTCATCCCAAGTTCTATTACTCTTTTATCAATTTCACTGGATAACTCTCCAACGGTAATTAATTTATCAATCTTATTATGAATAACCGCATCTCCTAAATCATAATGAAGCCGTTCTCCATATTCTCCAAGTTCTAGCATATCTCCTAAAATAGCAATTCTTCTCTTATCTTTGATTTGTCCTAATAAATTTAAAGAAGAAACCATGGAATCATAATTGGCATTATAAGTATCATCAATAATCGTAATTCCACTTTTACTTATCTTTTTTTCTAATCGATGACTAGATAAATGAAAATGGGAAATTCCCTTCTTAATCAATTCATCATCAATCTTAAAAATTTTTCCTACAGCATACGCCATCAAAGCATTATAAACATAAGCCTTACCACCTACATTAACCAAAATAGAAGAACACTTATTTATGATATCAAAACAACTACTAAAAGCATCACTATTAATAATCTTTGCTTGATTTTCACTATCTTCATCAATAGAAATAACCCTTACTTCATAATTATTTTTTAACTTAGGAACAACTGAAGATAACATATCATTATCTCCATTTAATACAACCTGATTTCCTTTTAAACCATCCAAAATCTCTAACTTAGCTTTTAATATATTTTCTCTACTTCCTAAATTACCAATATGAGCCGTCCCTACATTCGTAATCACCGCAACATCAGGCATAGCAATAGAACTAAGTAAATGAATTTCTCCTAAATGATTCATCCCCATTTCAACAACAAGAATCTCATCATCTTCCTTTAAACTTAAAATCGTAAGAGGAACACCAATATGATTATTATAATTTCCACTCGTTTTATGAACAAGATATTTTGTTTCTAAAACACTAGCAATCAAATCCTTACAACTAGTCTTGCCAACACTACCAGTAATTGCAACAACTTTACCCTTAAATCTTCTTCTTACCTCTCGAGCTAACTGTTGAATACATTTTAAAGTATCCTCTACTACAACAATAGTAGCGTCCCCATAAGTATTTTCATCATACTCTTTATCTAATATACAGACACTAGCTCCATTTTCAATAGCATCTAAATAATAATCACTACCATCAGCCTTCTCTCCCTTTAAGCCAACATAAACGTCCCCTTTTTCTACTTTTCTACTATCAATACAAAAATTCTCTAATCTTTGATGAAGTTCACCACAAATAAGTTTTCCTCCACATAACTCAATAATATCAGATACCCTAATCACATTATCACCTACAATATAATTCCTAATTCCTTCTTTTTCTCTTCACTCATCTCATCAATAATCTCTTTAATAATCACTCTCTCATCAAAAGGATACCTTACCCCATTAATTTCTTGATAATCTTCATGACCTTTTCCTAAAATTAAAATCACATCTCCATCTTTAGCATTTTCAATACTATAGCGAATGGCTTCTTTTCTATTATCAATTATGATATATTTTCCATCCGTCTTCTTCATTCCAACCAAAATATCCTCAATAATTTTACCATTATCTTCATATCTTGGATTATCTGCTGTTAAAATACTAAAATCAGAATACTTACCACTAATCTCACCACAATCAAATCTTCTCTGACGACTACGATTTCCTCCACAACCAAATACTGTAACAATTCTACCAGGATTACTCTCTCGAACAGTCTTTAACACATTCTCCATAGCAATTCCCTGATAAGCATAATCAATTACCACACTAAACTTTGAAGAAACAGGAACACTCTCCATTCTTCCCTTAACTTTAACTACCTCTAAAGCCCTCTTCATATCAGAAATAGATACCCCAAGTAAATCACAAACACTAATCGCAGCTAAAGCATTATAAGCCGTAAATGTCCCTAAAATACTAACCATAAAAGTATCTTGAATCTTACTATCAGTCTCCATCTCTATCCCAGTAAAGCCATTTTTAATTACATTAGAACATTCTACCAAACGATAATTAGCCCTATTATCTTTTCCATAATAATACTTATCACAAGTAGTTCCATCCATCATATCAGTAACATACTCACTATCTAAATTAAAAATACCTACCTTACATTGCTTAAACAATAAACTCTTACAATACTTATAATCATCAAAGCTCTCATGCTCATCACCACCAACATGATCTAAACTAAGATTCGTAAATATTGCATAATCAAAAATCACATTTACCCATCTTTTTAACTTCAAAGATTGACTAGATACTTCCATCACTAAATAATGAACTCCATGATCTAACATCTCTCTCATATATTTAAATACATCATAAGATTCAGGAGAAGTATTCATCGTATGATAAAATTTATCTAAATAAAACACTCCCATCGTCCCAATCAAACCACATTCTTTCCCTGAAACATTCAAAATATGTTGAATCATTGTACTAGAAGTTGTCTTTCCTTTAGTACCAGTAATCGCAATCGTAGTCATCTCCTTATCTGGATATCCAAACAAAGTACGAGATAAAATAGATAAATCAACCCTTGTATCTTTTAGCTTAATCACTGTAATATCTTTTCCTACAGTAACGTCATGTTCTACCGCAATAACTTGACATCCATTCTCTATCGCCGCATCAATATAATCATGCCCATCAACTCGAAAGCCCACTAAAGCCATAAACATAACCCCGTCCTGTGCTTTTCTAGAATCATAAGCAATATCACTTATCTCTATATCTAAATTTCCTTGTACCAATTCATAATCTACATCTTTAAGTAATTCTCTTAATTTCATTTCT
>JAQXQC010000053.1 GCA_029100965.1 Bacilli bacterium
TTATCACCAAAAGATGCAAGTACAGCTAATGATACAGGAGATAGTTCAACTACATTTACTGATGCACAGGTATATTATATCGTAGTATGGTTAAGTGAAACAGGAACTAACCAAACAGTAGGTTCAGGAGTAGCAAACACACCATCTGAAACAGATAACTTTTTCCAAGGAACAGTAACATTTATTTCTGCTCAAGGAAGTGAGGTAACTTCTAGATTTGGTGATTATGTTGCAGTTACACCAGATACTACACAATAAAAAATTATATAAGGCATATCATGGGATATGCTTTTTTCGTTTATAAGGAAACTATGATTTTTGTGTATAACTTGTAGTTAATCAAATGAGTGCAAATATTTTGCACCCATTTTTAAACTTTTTTAATAAGCATGATTATTCGTGATTTAACCAATATTTTGATACTGTTTTAAATTTACCACATCTATTACAGTAAATAGTTGATACTTTTTGTTCAGTTTTTAGTTCTTTGTGCTTTGATTTTCCTTCCATTTCATCATAAATGAAATCAGGTATAGTTTCTTCTAATTCACAATTTAAGCATATGCTTTTTATGTCTGGAATATATGGCCCCATGTCATCTATCCATTCACCAAAATCGTCTATTTAAATCTTTGTTCATGATATTTCCTCTATTCACCATAAACTTTCTGTGTATACCATTATAGTATCACAATTTGGGCATTTTAGTGGATCGATATTAAAAGAAATTTGTATATTTAATCTCCATTTATTAATGGCTCTTTTTAATTCAATAGATTTTTTATTAAATAAAAAAGCAATTTTAGAATTTCTAAGATTGCTTTTAAGATAAATGATGACCTTCATGTTGAGCATCTGTTAGCTCATTAAAATAAGACTGGTTATATTGTTGAAATGCTTCTGTAACATCCAAAAATTCATCTAAATTTTGTTTTTCCAAACAAGTACAAATCTTTTGAAGATAAGAAGAATTTTTATCATCAACTAAATGAAAAATTGATTGAATATACTTTAAAAATTCTTTTTGATGATTATCACTCAAATAATTATAATAATCCTCTAACATCAGTTTTAAATAACCAATTATCATCCCATCCTGTTTTTTAACTTCTTGAAATAAATTAAAATAATTTTCAGCTTCAATTTGTTTTTTAACTTCTTCTAATATTTCAGTAGTAATAGGCAATTCTACCTTTATTCCTCCCTTCATTCTAAAAGCAGTATTTTTTTCTTCATCAATAACCCATATACCCTCTGGTTGAACATGATAATTACTTGTATTTGCCATAATGTTCTCCTTTATTTCTTTTTTCTTATCTAAATTGTATCACAAAAAAATAAAATGTGTATCATAAATAAACAAAAAAATCAAAATAAATTCTCAAAAGAAAAAATATTCCCAATCACTCTAAAATAGGAATATTTTTTCTAATCTTATTTTTCTTTTCCACAATTCGGACAAAACTTATCATTTTCATTTAATTTTGTACCACAATACATACAATATGATACATTTTGATTAGTATTAACTTGAGTACTCTGAAAAGAATTATCATCATTAGGATTATCTTTAAATATTCCATTTTTACTAACCACAACAGAACTATCATATTGATATTTTTCACTAAAAGCCATAATAGGAATCATTATCCACGAAAATAAAGTCATTAAAATAGCAAATCCTGTATCCTGATGAAATTTTCTAGCTAAATTATAATTACATACAAAATTAGCAAACAAAGGAACTATTCCAATCAGTACCCTATAATCATCACTACCAGATACCTGCACTATAACAGAAAAAATTAGCAGTAAAAACCACCACCAATTAAGACCAGCAATCTCTACTTTTATCCAAGAATTATAAATAGGAATAATTGCTTCCCAACCATTCTTCCCACACTTTTGAAAAAATTTCCATGTCGCAATAATTTCAAAAATTAAAATTCCAACAAGAATCAGAAAAATAAAAATAATGAATCCTCCTAATGCTCCCCAAAGAGCACCTAGCCCAAAATTATAATCAATCATCTCAAATCTCCTTCCTTTACTATAATATAATAAATATTTAAAATAATGTAAAGTAGAATTAAAAATACTAATTTATAATATTGATGAATAATTAGAAGAAATCAATTTAAGTATTTTAATCAAAAAAATCTATTGTCAATTTATTTAATAATTTGTATAATGAATTTATAGAAAGAGGAAAGGTGAACAAAATGAATAATACATATAAAATAACAACAAGAAATGATGAAGAAACTATTGAAGTCGCACAAAATCTAGAATCTGAAAAATTTCCAAATATGGTAATTTGCTTAAATGGAGATTTAGGAAGTGGAAAAACAGTATTTACCAAAGGATTTGCTAGCGCCATGGCAATTGAAGAAGTAACATCTCCAACATTTAACATCATTAAAGAATATGTAGGAGAATTACCTTTATATCATATAGATGTTTATCGTACTAATGGAAAAATTGATAATCTAGGAATTGAAGAATATTTTGATAAAGGTGGTGTAACTATCATTGAATGGGCAGAAATGATTGAAGATTATCTTCCTGAAGAAAGATTAGATATTACTTTCAAAATTACTGGAGAAAACTCTAGAGTAATGGTAATTACGCCACATGGAGAAAAGTATGTTCGTGTCTGTGAGGATGCATTATGATAAACTTATTTATAGATACTTCCGCAAGTGATGTATCTATTGCTGTCTTAAAAGAAGATAAAGTATTAAGTGAAATCAACAAAAATATTCCTAACAAACATTCTATTTATGTTGTCCCTTTTATTGATGAAGTACTAAAAAATGTAGCATTAACCCCAGATATGGTAGAAAAAATTTATGTTGTAACAGGACCAGGATCATTCACAGGAGTAAGAATAGGAGTAACAATTGCTAAAACTTATGCTTATTTAAAAAAAATCCCATTAACAGCAGTATCTTCATTAAAAATGTTAGCCTTATCAAAAGAAGGAGAAACTATTTTATCGTTAATCGATGCTAAACATAATCATTATTATTTAGGATTATATGATAAAAATAAAGAAGAAATCATAAAGGAACATTTTGCAAACAAAGATGAAGTACTAGAAATAATAGAAAAATATCACCCAGTTATTGTTTCTAATGAAGAAATCAATAATGAAGAGATAAAATCTTCAAAACAAAAATTGGATGTTTCTAAAATTATATCTTATTATCAAAATGAACAAGAAGAAAATTACTTTAGTATAAAACCTAATTACTTAAAATTACCACAAGCTCTAGAGGATAAACATGATTAGAGAAGTAGAAGAGTTAGAAAGCCCTAATCCATACGCTAAAAGAATAGAATTTTATCACGAAGATATCGTGGTAGGATATTTAGATTATTCTCTCATCTACGATAGAATGGAAATTGACAATTTTTTTGTTGAAGAAAAAAATAGAAGATGTGGAATAGGAAAAAAATTAATGAGTTATTTAATTGCAGAAGCAATTACTAATCATGTTGTAAATATTACATTAGAAGTAAGAGTAACCAATGAAATCGCTAGAAATCTGTATAAAAATTTTGGCTTTAGAGAAGTTGCTTTAAGAAAATTTTATTATGGTGATGAAGATGGAATATTAATGGAAAAGCAGGTGATGTGAATGAAAGATATTTATTGTTTATCAATTGAATCTAGTTGTGATGAAACAAGTATGAGTATTGTAAAAAATGGAAATACTGATATAGCAACAGTTGTATTTACCCAAATTGATATTCATAAAAAATTTGGGGGTGTTGTTCCAGAGATTGCTAGTCGTAGTCATATTGAAAGTATTACTATTGTCTTAGATGAACTATTAGAAAAAGCTAAAATGGACATGAATGATATTGATATTATTGGAGTAACTTATGGACCTGGGCTAATTGGTTCACTTTTAATCGGGGTTGAATGTGCTAAAACAATAGCACTAGTAACAGGAAAGCCATTAATTCCTGTTCATCATATTGCTGGACATATCTATGCCAATAATTTAAAAGAAAGATTATCATTCCCTTTAATAGCACTAGTAGTAAGTGGAGGGCACACAGATTTAGTTTATATGAAGGAAGATTATTCTTTTCAAAGAATTGGTTCTACCTTAGATGATGCAGTAGGAGAAGCTTACGATAAAGTAGCTAAAATTTTAGGATTAGATTATCCGGGTGGACCAATCATTGACAAGAAAGCAACATTAGGAAAAGATACTTACAACTTACCATATCCTCTAGATGATGCCAGCTTTAATTTTAGTTTCAGTGGAATCAAAAGTGCCGTTGTCAATTTAGTTCATAATGAACATCAAAGAGGAAATGATATCCGCATTGATGATATGTGTACATCTTTTCAAAAAAGAGTAGTCGCTATTTTAACTAAGAAAACTAAAAATGCTTTACAAGAGTATAATGTGAAAAACTTAATTGTAGCAGGAGGTGTTGCAGCCAATCAAGGATTAAGAAAAAGTCTAGAAGAAATGGCAAAAGAAAATGACATTCACCTTTCTTATCCAGAAATAAAATATTGTACTGATAATGCAACCATGATAGGAGCAGCGGCATACTATGCTTATCAAAAGGGAGTAAGAGGAGACTTAACCCTAAATGCCAAAGCAACAGATACACTTTATCAAGTTTTTTTAAATAAAAATACTGATCAAGATTAATTTTTTTGAAAAAAGCACCAAATTTTAGAATAAAAATCAAAAATATGCAAAAAATAATAAAAAATCACTTGATTTCTCTAAAAAACTATTATATAATTAAGAAGTCATGTGAGATTACTGCTTAATTAGCTCAGTCGGTAGAGCACTCGGCTGTTAACCGATAGGTCGTAGGTTCGAGCCCTACATTAAGCGCCATTATGACATATAAGTCCTTGAGTTTCAAGGACTTTTCTTTTTTCTTTTTTTCGGGTATTTCGGGTATAATAAAACTAGGAATGAAACTCTTTATTTTTTCCATACTAAAATAAGAAGGAGCAATTTTATGAAGAAGTATAGTCAAATAAAAAATAATATAAAAAAGAAAAAGAGAATTATTTTAATCCTTTTTATTATTCTTTTTATTTTAGTAGTAATACAAATAAATAATACCAATATTGAAAAAGAAAAAGTCATCGCGAAACAAAAGATTATTCCCGTAACAAGAAATAACATTGAAAAAATAAAAGAAAATTATGCAGATAATATTATCTTAAAAGAAGGAAGTAGTCTCTATCTAAAAGATAAAAATATTTATAAGAAAATAGCAACTGTTCATGGGAAAGCAGAATTATCTCTTGATCCAGAATATATAATTGAAGATGAATACTTTAAAATAAAAGATAGCAATTACTATATTAAATATATGGATACTAAAAAAATAGATACTTTATCCCCGTTATCTGGAGAATATAAAACCTATAAAAATTATATTCCTTATCATGAAAGTATCATTCTAAAAAATAAGGCAAAACTTTATTTAAGTGATAATTCTTATTATGAATTAAAAGAAGGAACTTTTCCTATTTTAATCAAAAATGATGATAAATATGGAATTGAGTTTAATAACTCTCTAGTCTATGTATCAAAAGAAGATGTAGAGAAAATCATTTCATCTACTAATACTTCTAAAAATTATACCAACGAAATTGCTGTTTTAAATTATCACTATGTTGTAAGTGATAATAACGAAAATGGAGAAAAAACCGAGTGCAAACAAAGCATTTGTATTACTGATACTATGTTTGACAGTCACATAAAAAACTTAAAAGAAAATCACTTTTATGCAACTTCTATGAGAGATTTAGAACTTTATATTGAAGGAAAAATACAATTGCCTGAAAAAAGCGTAACATTAACTTTTGATGATGGTTGGTATGTAGCAAGAACAATAAATATTCTAAATCAGTATCAAATGTTAGGAACACTTTTCTTAATCGGTAGTCTTGCTAGTCCAAATGATTATAGTTCTCCTTATCTAGAAATTCATTCCCATACATGGAATATGCATAAAATTGGAGATTGTCCATCTAACATTGGAAGAGGAGGAATACTCTGCTTAGATGAAAATACTATTTTAGAAGACTTAAAGAAAAGTAGAGAATCTCTCAATAATACCACTTATTTTTGTTATCCTTTCTATGATTATAACGAAAGAGCTATTGAATTATTAAAAAAAGCTGGATTTACTATGGCTTTTGCTGGAGAATTAAAGGATAGTAAAGTTAGAATAGGCCAAGATAAATATAAAATTCCAAGATATGTAATTGTAAATACAACTTCAATGGATACATTTAAAAAGTATGTCAATTAGATCCAAAAAAGGGTCTTTTTTTAGAGAAAATTTCTTAATCAGTATTTTAATTTTTAAAATTATGATATACTATCCATGGTTATAAGAAGGAGGAAAAGTATGCTAAAAATTAAGAATATAAACTTTAAAGAAAAGTTTGCAGAAGCACATTTAAGGCAAAGGATTTATGGAGAAAATAGTTATATCACTTTAATGACAACAATAGAATTTTATCCGAAGTTAGTAGATGATAGCATCATTAGTGGTGCGATTGACATTAAAGTTGACATGAAAGATATTCATTCTCTAAAAGATTTAGAAGAAAAAGAATTAAAAGGAGAAATTGGAAGTGTAACTATTTCTGTAAATAATGATGATATTTGGGAACACAACAAAAGCGATAATTTTTCTATTAAATTAGGCAAAATAAGAGGGCGAGAATTAGAAATTACGCTTAAAACAGAAGAATGTGAATTAGATACAACCTTAGAATTAATTAGTCTTTATACAACAAGTTCTAAAGAAGAAGAGTTAAAAAAAGTATTTTCTTTAGATGATTTCTATTCTAAAACATTAGAAAAAAAAGTAGGTACAAGTCAAATTATTAAGTATTTTGTTAAAGAATAGAAAGGATTTTATATGAATGAACAAATAAAAAGAATAAAAAAAGATTTAAAAGAATTATTATCAGACTATCGCTACGAACATAGTTTAAGGGTAGGAGAAACAGCAAAAGAGTTAGCTCATATTTATCATGTAGATGAAGAAAAAGCCTATTTAGCAGGAATAATTCATGATATTGATAAAGAATTTACGAAAGAACAAAATGAAGAAATTATAAAAAGAAATGGTTACTCCCTAGATAAAAACTCAACGCCCAGAATAAATCATGCTATAGTAGGAGCGGTTTATGCAAAAGAAAAATATCACCTAGATGAGGAGATTATTCATGCTATATTTTCTCACACAATAGGAGATATTCCAATGAGTACTCTAGATAAGATAGTATTTGTTGCCGATAAAATCGAACCAGGAAAAAATTATCCAAAAATTGAAGAAGAAAGAAAACTAGCCAAAGAAAATTTAGATAAAGCAATAATTCTTTGTATGGAAAACAATCATCAAAAACTAAGAAAAGAAAACAAGAAAATAGCTCCAAAATCTATAGAAGTATTAAATGATTTAAAAAATAAACTCTAAAGTCATTCACAAAAGCGTTAACTAAAGTTTGCATCTTTTTTTACTTTTACAAAATTTATGTGCAAAAAACATAAAAATATGTTATTATTTTAATAGAATAGTTCTGTTTAATTTAATTACTGATGGAGATATTCTGCATATGCAACATTTAAGTCAATTGGCATTGGAATGTTGCATATGCTTTTTATTTCTATATAATTTTCATTAACTACAATATTTTTATATGAATTTGTTTTTATATTTTTTAAATCTAATCTCTTTTTTATGGTAAAAATATAATTAAACCAATTTAAGTAGTCAGGCAAATGTCTTGTAGATACTCCTCTAAATTTTGTTAACCAAACTTCTAATTGGGAATGTAATCCATTTATTTCAGCTAAATTGTTAATACCATCATTATGAAATCCTGATGGAATTGCTATTAATTTTATATTGTGTTTTTTACAGAATTCTTGATAAGCACTTGCACTATCAGCAGTTATTAAGTCAACATTTTCTACCTTATCGCCAAGTTGTTCCTCTAGCATTTTTGTAGTGCCTCTTCCTAATCCACCAATATTCATTACAATGTTATCAACTTCATCAATCGCAGTAACAACACAAATTTTATGATGACTTATACCCTTATATGGAGAATTGGTTGATGTACGCTTTTTTGAATAACGAGGCATATTTTCTGGCTTTGTACCTTTAAGATTTATAGAAAAATATTTTTCATCAGATTGTATAGATTTAGATAATTTAATATTATCAATATATTTTTTTATAGCCCTCAATACTTTGTGTCTTAAATTAAATGATGTTAAAATTGAAATATTATTTTCCTCAGCAATCCTTCTTATACTAAATCCGTCAATTAAATTATCGATAACATTTTTCCATATATCAAAAGATAATTTACTGTGATAAACTACTGTATTTGTAGTTGCACAACAAGTATGCTTACAATGAGAACACACATATTTTTGAACACCAGTAGGAGTATGTCCGTTTTTAGACATAGTACAACCACATAAACAAATTTTATTGTGTGTATTATTTTCTATAATTTTAGAATTTGAATCCTTTGTTTCACATATATCTAATAATTCGTTTGTTATATAATTTTTTAATTCTATTAATTGAACAGCATCTAAATCTTTAATTATTTCATTTACATTCATAAATATTAAAAATACCCTTAATCAGTTAGTCTTAATCAGTATATAAATTATCGCCAAATAAAAAATATAGGAAGACTAACTGATTAAGAGTATCTCCTTTCCTTTATTTTTTATTTGGCTATATCAATTATATCACAGATTTTTAATTATCAGTAATTAAATTAAACAGAACTAATAGAATAAAAGATTCTAAATAGGTAGTAAGGGAGAGATAAGAATGAAAATATCAATGACAGATATTGTTGAAAAACTCAATGAAAGAAATGACCTTTTCTATGATGTATTAATATTAAGAATGTATGATGAATACAAAAAACTAGAATCTATCCGCGATAACTTATTTGATGATAATATTCAAATCAACCCACTAAAAATTTATAATTCATACAACAATATCAATATTCAATTTCAAAAATACAAAAGGACCAACTATTTCAGTAATGAGGTAAATAAAGAAATTGAAAAACAAATAATAATGCTATCAAGTTGTATCCAAAAATTTCAAACTCATAATAAAATAACCGTTCAAAACACTATTGATTTAATAACAAAATTAGAGTGCATATTAAATCTACCAGTAACTTTTCCTTCTGCAATTGAAAATTACTTATTCAAACAACTAAATTTAGAAGAGAAAAAAATAAAGAAAAAGAAATAAAAAGGAGCAAAACTTTATGAGTGAAGTCACTTTAAAAATAAAACAAGTTCTTGAAACAAGTATTGAACAAAATCAAAGAGAAGAAAATAATAAAACAATTCAAGAACTTTCTGAACAATTAAATTTAATTCAAGAATTTATTTTTCAATATGAAAAAAATCATAATATACAATCAGCAAAATTACCTATTATTTATGAAAATCTAAACAAAGAAAATGTAAAAACACTAGAAGAGTATAGTCAATTATTTGAATTATTAAATTATTTTAAACAAAATAATACAAATCAATTATTTAATAATGATATCAAAAAAATTGAAATACTTTTTAATGAACTACTAATCGAAATAAAAAAATTAGAAGTTCAAATTCAAGAAAAGATAGAGGAACAAAATAAAATACAATTAAAAATAACTAAAAATATTTTAAAATATCAAAAATTATTATATATATTAGAAGAATTTGCTAAAGAAAAAATTATTTCTTCTAGTAATTTTGATGCCATTTATCAATATTTAAAAAATGAATGTACCTATCTTTTGGAAGAAGAAAAAGTTGAATTGATTTATGAAATGACCTTGCAAAATGCTAAATTAATGGATAAAAAAATCAAATTAGAACAAATCAAACAAAATAGGATAATCAAGCAACAGCGAAGAAATCAAGAGCAAAAACTTGAACAACAAGTCATAGAAAAAGAAAAAAGTAAATCTAATCAAGCTGAAGAAGTTATAGAAACTAAGGAGGAGAATCCAGCTCAATCTGTAGCATTTGATTATTTTACTCCAGAACAAAAAGCTCTTTATCAACAAGCAAAAGAAATTTTATCTAAATATAATGGATTTTCAGAAGAAATAAATACATTTGTTGAAAAAAGAAATTCAAATGATAAAACAGTAAAAGAACGCTTGATTTGGTACAAAACAATTTCTAATTCCCCTGAATTTCATAAAAGTATCATTGCAAAGGATATTTCTTACCATATTATTAAAAATTTAGAAAATAACTCTAATCCAATACTTAAAGAAAAGTTATTTAACGAATTAAAAATTTTAATTAAGGCCTTTAATGAAGAACATAAACCAGAACAAATTTTTGATTATATTGAAGTTTTAAAAAATTTAAATTTAGTTGATCAGTTAGAATTATGTAACAAAATAGATGAACTAATGGAAATGATTTCTCAAAAGATGAAAGAAAATAAAGAATTTACAATGACAATCTCACAATATGTAAAATCTTTAAATCAATCTAAGAGTGATTTCATTCAAAGCCTAAAAGATTATTCAGAAGTACAAAATGAAGAAACTATTGAATTATTAAATTTATTATTTGATGAACTTTATGATAAATACAAGGAAACAGAAAAAATTTTTAGTTATTATACCTTTTCTGTACCAAGTAATCAAAATGCTATGTTAGAAAAAGCAAAGTCCTTTTATTCTAAAATAACATCACTGAATAATATCATTGTATTTGTTAATGACAATGATGATGCTATTCCAATCATTGAAACAGATATTGAAGAAGATAGAAGAATATCTTCTAAGCAAAAAAAATATAGTGCAACATTAAATAAATTAAGAATGATGGTTAGTGATAATTTTGTGGCAAGTGGAGGACAATCCAAAGACGATAAAGTGAAAAGTAGAATTTATAATAAAGATTTTTTAGAGACTTTTCAGGTAAAAAGTACCCATAATGGGGACACAAGAATATTCTATAGTCGATTTAGGACAAATTTGAAAGAAATTTTTCCAGAATGTAATGAAAATACTCATATTTTATTTATCTATGAAATAGGATATGGAGCAACAGATAAACAAAAGAAGGCAGATATAAATGCCCTAGCATTATCTAGAGCCTATTCTAATAAAGAAAGAATTGCCGAAATCTGTTCACTATTAATGACTGATTGGAATAAAATTTCTGAAAAAGACAAAGAAGAAAGACAAAAAGAAATTAAAGAGTATTTAAGAAGACAAACAATAAAATTAGGCCACTTTATTTCAAAAACAGAAGAATCCAATACATTAGAAGAAGGGAGGGAAAAATAATGGATTCATATCAACAATTTATTCAATCAATTGAAAAAAGAATTGTTTCATTAAATACAGCAATAAATAAATACAATCTCTTTTCATCATTAAATCCAGTGATTTTAGAATTAGATGAAAATACAATTTGGGATTTACAAGAAAAAGATGTTGAAATAATTGCTAAAAACTTAAAAGAAAAAAACCAATTAAATCCAGTGGAAATAGAATTTTTACTTGCCTTTACAAAAATTCCTCCCAATCTAAAACAAGTTAAAAAAAATTTATTAGGTTTAGATCAAACACAAAAAGAAATTTTTAAATCTATTCAACAAAAAGTAGAAGCAACAAAAAAAGAGCATGATACTCTTAATGTTGATTTTATAGAAAAAAGTTTAGAAAAATATAAAAAATTACTTCAAAAATTAGAAGACAATGACCTGATTCTAATAACCGAAATAGAATTTATTTCTAAAATATTAACTCAAGATGAGTATAGTGCCAGTTCAAAAATGGAAATATATCACATCATTAACGAAAACAACAACCATATTTTAAAAAAATATAAAAATTTTATTTCAGATGAAAATGATAATGAAAAAATATGGGATGAATCTCAATTAACATCTACCAATATTCCAGAAGAATTATTAAATAAATTATTTGAAAGGTTTGGAATAAATTGGACAAAAAATTATGCATCAATCCCTGATCCAAAATTACAGCAGCAAATGATAAATCAACAAGCACACTGGAAAAATAAATTACTAAATTATGGAAATTATGAAAAAATGGAAGGACTATTAGAGTTTCTCCAAAAGAAAAATTTAAATTTTATATTTGACTTACCTGAAATTCTTACTAAAACATTGCTATATTCTTCTATTCAAGAAATTGAACAAGTGATTAATATTGCAGAAGAAAACGAAATAAATTATTATGAATTATTAAAAAGTCAGCCAGTCATTTTCTTTCCAACAGTTAGAGAAACTAGAAATCATTCTAAAAAATATCAAAACCCTTCATCAGAGCAAAAAACTTCAGGAGCATTAACAAACTTTCTTGGAAATATTAACTTTTTAAAAGAAAATAATTTTCCTATTAATGAAATATTTAAAAGTAGTCCTGTATTTTTTATCAGATCACCTAAAACCCAAAGAAAAGTGTATGAACGATTAAAGATGTATGGAATATTTTTGCAGTACCCAAATAGAAATCTAAAAAAAGCATTTAGTGTTTTAGGAACAACCGATATTTTATCTAAAATAGATATTGGTATAGAATGTGGTTGTTATGACTATTATCAAGATAATATTACAAAATTAGTTAATCCAAACCTAAATCTATATCGCGTAAAATTAGCAAGATTATTAGGTATCGGTGAAGATGAAATTTTTTGTAAAAGATATAGCACAACAAAAGGAGAAACTAAGAAATGTTTAAGTGAACTTTTCTGGAAAAATAACAGCGATAAATTTGGAAAAAATCCAGAAGATACATATAAAATATATCAATCCTGTCCTCAAGAAACATATATTGATAAAGATAATATAGAAATATATAATAATATTATTAGTAATAGAGAAAATGACAAAATTACAACACTCGTTTTAAATGACTACTTAATTAGACAATTAGATAGTCAATTTAAAGATGATCAAAATGATTTAATTTATAATTTTAATGGAGTAATCATTTCAAGGTTAAAAGTATTAAGGTATTATCAAACTTTAATTTCTGATTCTAATATCATATCGAGAAAAGATGTATTATTATACGCAATAACATTACATAGTATGTTAAATCAAGATGAAGTAAACGCCATTAATGAATGCTTAAAATCAGTAAAATTTAAAGGAGGCATCAAATGATTGAAAATATTATGCTAATGAAAATAGAAGAAGATTTAAAACAAAAGCTAATGACTGAATTAGATTACAATGAGGCATTAAATATAGCATGTAACTACAAAAATGTTGAAAAAAATATCAATTTGCTAAAATCATATGGAATAGTACCAATTGATAAAATTATATTAACTAGAAGTCAAATTTTTTTGAAATCTCCAGAGAAAATTGCTAAATGTTTTGCAAAATTTAATGTTGCTGTTTTAGTGGATTTAATTAATACTGACTATTCAGTTATTGATGAGCTTTTTAATTAAAGTCAATAATATAATATGTAAATTTACATATAAAAATACTTACCAATAATTAAATTCTTTATAAGTATTTTTATAAAAAATAAAAACAACTAGTTGACGAATGATAAAATTAGTGATATATTAATCATGCTTGTGAAATTTAAGTGTTGTCTTAGGGCAAGACTTATCTTTTAAAGAAAAAATGATACACCTGGATATGTGTAAAGAAGGGAGGCGAAAATATATGGCAACAATTAACCAAAGACTAAGAGGAAAAGGACAAAAAAGAAGAAAAAGTAAATCACCTGCATTATTAACAAGATTAGATACAGTAAACAATAAA
>JAQXQC010000054.1 GCA_029100965.1 Bacilli bacterium
TAATAGTTTTGGTAAAATAACATTAACAAAGAAATTAACAAGGTATAAATTGAATTATAAAAATATTGAAAGATTAATTTTTGATGTAATACCTAGTGTATCATAAAATCAATGATTATTTTTAAGCGATTGCCATAATCACTATTTTATTTTTTTTTATTATGTGATAAAATATTAACTATTAAAAGGAAGTGATTCAATGGATACAATAGCAGCAATTTCTACTGCTTTAGGAGTAGGAGCAATTTCTATTATTCGTGTTAGTGGAGATGACAGTGTGAAAATAGTAAATAAGATTTTTAAAGGAAAAGATCTGACAAAAGTAAAAAGTCATACAATTCATTACGGACATATCATGGAAGGAGAAACAGCCGTTGATGAAGTTTTAGTTTCAGTTATGTTATCGCCAAAAACATTTACGACGGAGGATGTAGTAGAAATTAATAGTCATGGAGGAATTGCGACTACTAATAAAGTATTAGAATTATTACTTTTTAATGGTGCAAGGCTAGCAGAACCAGGAGAATTTACCAAAAGAGCATTCTTGAATGGAAGAATAGATTTAATAGAAGCCGATGGAATTATGAATTTAATTTCCTCAAAAACAGAAAATTCAAGAAAATTATCCATGAATCAATTAACAGGAAGAGTAACCAATGATATAAAAAAACTTCGACAAAACTTGGTAGAAATGCTTTCTCATATTGAAGTAAATATTGATTATCCAGAGTATGAAGACATTGAGGAATTAACTACTGAAAAAATACTTCCAAGTCTTTTAACTTTTAGAGAAAATCTTCAAAATATTATAAAAAATTCTTCTGATGGAAAACTAATTAATGAAGGAATTAATATTGGAATTATTGGAAGACCAAATGTAGGAAAAAGTAGTTTGTTAAACGCTTTATTAGAAGAAGAAAAAGCTATTGTTACAGATATAGAAGGAACAACTAGAGATATTGTAGAAGGAAAAATTACTTTAAAGGGAATTATTATCAATTTTATTGACACAGCTGGAATAAGAGAAACCGATAATGTTGTAGAAAAAATAGGTGTAGAAAAAAGTAAAAAAATTATTCATCAATGTGATTTATTAATACTAATCCTAAATAATAATGAACTTTTAACACAAGAAGATAAAGAACTTATCAGTATTTTAAAAGAAAAAAAACATATCATTTTAATTAATAAAATAGATTTAGAAAATAAACTAGATTTAACAGAACTTCCTTCAAATCTATTAAAAATTAGTATTAAAGAAAAACGAGGATTAGAAGAATTAAAACAAAGAATTGTTGATATATTTAATTTAGAAGAACTCGAAACAAAAGATTTAACTTATTTAAGTGATGCAAGAAGTATTTCACTTTTAAAAAAATCACTAGTCTATATTGATGAGGCAGTTCACTCAATAAATCAAAATGAACCAATAGAAATTGTAGAATTTAATATTAAAGATGCATGGGAATCATTAGGAGAGATTATAGGAGAAACTTACAAAGAAGAATTGCTAGATGAACTTTTTTCTAGATTTTGCTTAGGGAAATAAGGAGGTAAAAATGAAAGAATATGAAATTATTGTAGTAGGTGGTGGACATGCTGGTTGTGAGGCGGCCTTAGCATCAGCAAGAATTGGGCACTCTACTCTGCTAGTAACAGGAAATATTAAAAATATTGCAACTATGCCATGTAATCCATCAATTGGTGGATCTGCAAAGGGAATTATTGTCAGGGAAATTGATGCATTAGGTGGCGAAATGGGCATAAATGCAGATAAAACATTAATTCAAATGAAAATGTTAAATTCTTCTAAAGGACCTTCTGTACATTCATTAAGAGCACAAGCGGATAAAATAACTTATCCACAAGAAATGTTGAAAACTTTAAAAAAACAAAAGAATCTAGATTTATTAGAAGGTATGGTAGAAGACTTAATCGTAAAAAATAAGGAAGTTAAAGGAATAATTCTATCAGATGATACTAAAATTTCTTCACAAACGGTTATATTAACTACAGGAACTTATTTAAAATCTGACATTTTAAGAGGTTCAAAAAGAACAAGAAGTGGTCCCCATGGAGAAAATCCATCTTTACATTTAAGTGATAATTTAAAAAAATATGGATTTGAAATTTTAAGATTAAAAACAGGTACACCTCCTAGAATTGAAAGAAGTTCAATAGATTTTAGTCAGACCAAAAGAGAAGATGGAGACAAAATACCTTACACTTTTTCTCACGATATCTCCCCTATTTATGATGTCAATAGACAAGAACCATGTTATTTAACATATACAAACGAAAATACCCATAAAATCATTTTAGACAATTTATCAAAATCTAGTATGTATGGAGGTTTAAACGATATTAAAGGAGTTGGACCAAGATATTGCCCTTCAATTGAAGATAAAGTCACTAGATTTCGAGATAAAGAAAGGCACCAATTATTTTTAGAGCCAGAAAGTTTATATTATGATGATATTTACTTACAAGGCTTTTCAACTAGTATGCCAATTGATATTCAGGAAAAAATGGTTCATTCTTTAAAAGGATTAGAAAATGCCAAAATATTAAGATATGCTTATGCAATTGAATATGATGCAATTTATCCAACTCAAATCAATGCAAGCTTAGAAACAAAAATCTTAAAAAATCTTTTTACAGCAGGTCAAATTAATGGAACAAGCGGATATGAAGAAGCAGCTTGCCAAGGACTTATAGCAGGAATTAATGCATCAAGAAAAATCGAAGGCAATAAACCTTTAATTTTAAAAAGAAATGAAGCATATATAGGCGTTTTAATTGATGACTTAGTAACAAAAGGAACAATAGAACCATATAGAATGTTAACTTCAAGAGCAGAATATCGTCTTCTTTTAAGACATGATAATGCTGATTTAAGATTAAGAGAATATGGTTATCAAGTAGGACTAATTTCAGAAGAAAGACACCAAAAATTTTTAGAATATTGTCACCAAATAGAAAAATTAAAACAAAAACTTTTAACTTTAAAATTAACTCCATCTATAGAAGTAAATTCTATTTTAGAAAAATTAAACTCTACTCCTTTGAAAGATGGAATTACAATATATGAGTTACTAAAAAGAACAGAAATAACAATAGAACTTTTGATAAAAAATAACTTATTATCACTAGATTATCCAAAAAAAGTAATGAACGAAGTAGAAATTCAAATTAAATATGATGGTTATATTAAAAAAGTAGAAAGAGAAGCAGAAAAAATGTTGAAAAATGAATCAAAGCAAATTCCAATTGACATTGATTATAGTAAAATTAAAAATTTAGCAAGTGAAGCTAGACAAAAATTAGAAAAAATTAGACCAGCATCTATCGGACAAGCATCCAGAATCAGTGGCGTAAATCCAGCTGATATTTCTATATTAACAATTTATTTAAGGAAAAATTATAATGAATAAAGAAATATTTATAAAAGAATTAAAAAAAATGAATATTACATTAACTGCTGAACAACTTAATCAATTTGAAAAATATTATGAAATTTTAGTTATTGAAAATGAAAAATATAACCTAACAGCAATTACAAAAAAAGAAGATGTCTATTTAAAACATTTTTATGATAGTCTTACTTTAACAAAGATAATTGATTTAAATAACCAAAGTCTATGCGATATAGGAACAGGAGCAGGTTTTCCAGGAATTGTCCTAAAAATAGTTTATCCTACTTTAAAAGTAACACTCTTAGATGCAACTGAAAAAAAGTGTAAGTTTCTTCAAAAAGTTATTGATAATCTTAGGTTGAAAGATATTGAAGTAATTAACGAACGTGCTGAAATATTTAGCAAAGTTAATAGAGAAAAATATGATATTGTAACTTCAAGAGCTGTCGCACCCTTAAAACATCTTTTAGAATACTCTGTTCCCTTAGTCAAAATTAATGGTTATTATATTGCAATGAAGGGAGAAATCACAAAAGAAATAGAAAATATAGATATTTATTACAAAAAGTTAGATATTATAAAAGATAAAATACTTACTTTTCAACTTCCTTTTGAAAAAAGTACAAGAACATTAATAAGATATCAAAAATTAAAAGAAACAAATCAAAAATATCCAAGAAAATACAAAGAAATAAAAAATAAAAGTCTTTAAATGAATTAACAACTTTTTAAAATAAATCAATAATTTTTTTCAAAATCTTGAAAAAAATAAAAAACTATTGTATGATACTAGTAGAATAAAAAGAATAGAGGGATATTTATGGACTTGGATAATGTTGTTCAAAATATTAATATAAGTGCTATTATTCCACCAAAAGAACAATTAGTCTTAGATAATGAAGTTCAAAAATTAATTGATTCTATAAGAGAAAATGGAATATCAGAACCATTATTATTACGCCCCAAAAATAACAAATATGAAATAATAATTGGTAATAAGAGATATGAAATAGCCAGAATATTAGGTTTAAAAACTGTTCCAGCACTAGTAAAAGAAATTGATGATGAAGTAGTACAACAATATAAAATGATTAATAGTTTCGATAAAAAAAATAAGGTACCAAAAAATACTAAAAAAGACGAAAATAATCAACCAGGAAAATTTATAAATATACCTAATATATCAAACAATCAAAGTAAAAAAATAAATTCGAAAACTAATGAATTTGTTCAAGATTTAGATAATAATGAATATTCTAATAATTTAAATATGTCTAATTTTAATAGTCAACAAATTGAAAATACATATGATAGAATTAATAGAGAAACAAAAAAATCAGATATCATAAATTTATCTGAATTAAATAAAGAATACGAAAGGGAAGATTTAAAAATGAATAATAATCAAATGAATAATAATCAAATGAATAATATGCCAAATAGTAATATGGGAATGAATCCTCAAAATAATAATCAAGTACCACGAGAACCTACTTTTGGAGGAAGATTTTTTCCATCACTAGAAGATGAACCAACAAATATGAACATGGGAGGAATAAATCCACAAACTCAGTCAAACAATAACCTAATTGATTTAACTGATATGGAAAATGAAAATACAGTACCTTCTCAAGCACTTAATCAAAACATTGTGAATAATCAACCAGTAGATAATAGTTCTCAATTTAATATCGGACAACCACAAGAACAGTTAAATTCTATTCCAGGTCCAACAGCAGTGGACAATATAATTAGTATTGATAACTTACAAAATAATAATCAATTAGTTGAACCTCAAGCTATACAACCAGAATCTCAAAATATACCACCAGTTTATAATCAACCTCAACCACAAGAAATACCAAATATGATGCAATCAGAATTAAATTCAGTGATTTCATCTGCTCCAGAGCAATCAGTAATTTTACCACAACAGCAAAATACTGATTACCCACAAAATCAATATGATATGTCTCAAAATATTTCTCCAAGTGAAGTTCCTTTAAAACAAGAAGTTCCACAACAACCAATAGAGGCAGTAATACCAGAAAATATACCAACACAAAATGAATTTTCACAACAACCACAAATGTCAGAGTTAATTAATAATTCTACCCCTACTTCTCCAGTTCAATCGGAAATAAATTCTAATCCATCAATGAATATCCAGGTCAATTCAAATCAAAAGGATTTGAGTCCAGTTTTAAATACACTTAAAAACTTGGCTATTAATCTAGAAGCTTTTGGTTATAAATTAAATATTTCTGAAGAAAATTTAGAAAATTCCATCAAATTAGTAGTCGAAATAGAAAAATAATTAAAACATCTAAATTTGAGACAAAAACATTATAGAACCAGAATTCTCAATTTAGATTTTTTTTTTAGATTCATAAAAATAAAATATATATTTTAACTTGCAAATTTTTTTTCGTTTTCTTCTTTGAATACTGTTTCAAAATCTTTTGTTCCATAACTAGGTTCTGTTCCTTTTAAAAAATAAAATATTTTTGTATTTTTATCTCCTTCTTTTGCTATTTCCCCTGTAATAGGATTTATCAAAGTTCCAACGACATCATTTGGAATATCATACCAACTATTATCTTTATCCTTTAAATAATTTTCCATAGTATCTATCCAGATATTTTTGTGATAGTTATGTTCACCAGTATCAATTTTTTTATTATTATCATACCCATTCCAAATAGACAAAACAGCATTTTTATTATATCCAACAATCCACACATCTGTATCTGTTGTACCCGTTTTAATAGCATATTTATTTGAGATTTTTGGTAAAAGACTAATTACTGTTGGATAATTATAATTTATAAAAGCTTTATCATAGGTATAAGTTAACATTTCATTCAAAATAAAAGTTAAACTTTCGTTCAAAATTTTTTCATTATAATGATTAAATTGATAAATAATATTACCTAAATTATCTTCAATTTTTTCAATAAAATGTTGTTCAACTCGATTTCCCATACTAGCAAATGTACTATAAGCTTCAATAAGTTCGGACATACTCATTTCTCCAGTACCTAAAGCTAAAGAAGGATTTGGAGATAACTTACTTTCAATTCCCAATCGATGGGACATATTTACTAAAGTATTTTCTCCCAAAAACAAATGAGTCTTGACCGCATATACATTGTCAGAATAAGAAATGGCAGCACCCATAGTAATTGCTCCATTAGCATAACTTTCATTATAATTACTAGGAGTATAATTTTTTCCATTTGAAAAATTAAAAGTTGTTTTTTCACTAGTAAAGCAGGAAGCACTAGTAAAACCATTTTCTAAAGCAGAATAATAAAGAATAGGTTTCATTGTAGACCCAATTTGTCTTTTTGCATTAAGTGCTCTGTTAAATTGACTCTTAGAGTAGTCTTTTCCACCTATCAAAGCAAGAACACTTCCATCATTGGGATTACTCATTATACCTGCAACTTGCATTTCAGTGCTATTGCTCATATTATCACGGACTGCTTTTTCTAAACTTTCTTGTGCATTAACATCTAAAGTAGTATAAATTTTTAATCCTCCAGATTGTAGGGTTGAATTAGGAATATTAATACTTTCTAACTCATTAATAACAGCATCTCTAAAATAAAGAACATTTTCTAAATTACTTTGATTTGTTTTTCCAATATATTCTAAATGATAATTAACTGCTTCATCCATCTCTTCTTTTTGAATAATTCCTCTACTATACATAGACAAAAGAACTATTTTTTGTCTTTTTTTTGCTTTATTTTCATTAATAATTGGAGAATAGTTTGAAGGAGATTGAGGAATTCCCGCTAACATAGAAGCCTCCGCTAACGAAAGTGTTTTAGAACTATGTCCAAAATAATACCAACTAGCATTTTCGATTCCATATACACCCCCATAATTAATAGTATTTAAATAACCTTCCAATATTTCTTTTTTACTGTAATGAGTTTCTAATTCAGCCGCAAAAATAGCTTCATCTATTTTTCTACTCCATGTTTTATCATAATTCAAAAATAAATTTCTAGCATATTGTTGAGTAATAGTAGAAGCCCCTTCTTTCAAACTTCTACTCTGCAAATTTTTTACAGCAGCTTTAATAATTCTAAAATAATCAAATCCTAAATGTTGATAAAAATACTTATCTTCCGTAGATAAAGTAGCTTGTATTAGATAAGGACTAATATTATCTAAATTAACCCATTCATCATTATCGTTAAAAATCAATTTTTTTTGATTATCATACAAGTAGTAAGATTGAGTTTTATGAATAGATATTTTTGGAGTAATATAACAATAAGTATAAAGAATAATATTAAAACTTAGAAAAAATAAAACAATAATTCCTATTAACTTAAAAAAAATAGAAAAAGCTTTTTTTAATTTTGTCATAAAATAAAACCTCTTTTCTAACCAAAAATAAGTATTTTAAATCTTATTTATATTATTAGTAAAAAAAAGATAAATATAAGTTTTATTTTTAAAAAACTTGTGGTATAATGTCTACTGATTAATCACGCAAGGAGGAATTTTTACGAAAACAAAGGTTTCTGGTTTCTTAAAAAATATTACAGATAATGAATTAATTAACATTAATGTTTTAGGAATAAAACAAAAAAAATCTTTAATTTATCCTCATGAAAAGGACATTTATAAAATTAAGATTTTATCTGCAGATAAATTGATTATTGAAAGGAACAATGATTTAATCGTTAGTACATTAATTTTTGAAAAAGGGAAAAAAACTTCTTCTTTGTATCAAATAAAAGAAGAGGATATTACATTAGAAATTAATATAAAAACAAAATGCTTAAAAATAACAGATAATCTAATTGATATTGCATATACTATTATCGATTCCAATACTGATTATCAATATAAAATAGAAATGAGTGAATAATATGAGTATCAAATCCAAATTAACTGAATTAATAAAAAATAGTTTACAAAAACTAAATATAGAAACGGATAATATTATTATAGAAAAGCCATCAAAAAAAGAAAATGGAGACTATTCTTCAAATGTTGCTTTAACATTAACAAAAAAATTACATAAATCTCCTTTAGAAATAGCAAATATGATAAAAGAAAACATAGAATATGAAAATATAATTAGTGAAATACAAATAGCTAATCCTGGTTTTATTAATTTTTACCTAAAAAAAGAGTTTATTAAAAGTTATATCAATAAAATTATTACAGAAAAAAATAATTATGGAAAAAATACAATAGGAAATAATGAAAAGATAAATATTGAGTTTGTAAGTGCAAATCCAACAGGAATTCTTCATATTGGACATGGACGTGGAGCAACATATGGAGATAATTTAGCTAGAATCATGAATTTTAGTGGCTATGATGTAACAAAAGAATATTATGTAAATGATGCAGGAAATCAAATGAATAATTTAGGAATATCAATAAAAGAAAGGTATAGAGAATTATGTGGCTATGGATGTAACTTACCAGAAAATGGTTACCATGGAAAAGAAATCATTGATTTAGCAAAAGATATATATAATAAATATGGAAATACAAAATTAGATAGTGACATAGAATTCTTTAGAAAAGAAGGATTAGATAAGCTATTAGACCAAATAAAAAAAGACTTAGATCGCTATCGCGTAAATTTTAACATCTTTACCAGTGAACAATCAATTTATGATAGATGTTTAGTAGAAGATACCTTAAACAAATTAAAACAAAGTGGCAATTGCTATATAAAAGATGATGCCTTATGGCTAAAAACAACTGATTATGGAGATGAAAAAGATAGAGTACTAATTAAAAGTGATGGAAACTATACATATTTAACTCCAGACATAGCATATCATCTTGATAAAATAAGTAGAGGGTATGACAGATTAATTGATGTTTTAGGATCAGATCATCACGGATATATTGCTAGATTAAAAGCAGCATTATCAATGTTAGGAAAAGATAGTAACATTTTAGATATAAAGATTTTACAGATGGTAAGATTAATTAAAGATGGCGAAGAGTTAAAATTAAGTAAAAGAACTGGTAAAACAATAACATTGATGGAATTAGTAGATGAAATAGGAGTAAATGCAACTAGATATTTCTTTTCGTCCCATAGCCTAGATACATCAATGGATTTAAATATTGATTTAGCATTAAAACAATCAAATGAAAATCCAGTTTATTATATAGAATACGCTAATGCTAGAATATGCTCTATTTTGAAAAAATATCACAAAAAAGCTAACTTACACGATAATTATTTAACATTACAATCTGAAGATACATATAGTATTTTAAATAAATTAATAGAGTTTGAAGATGTAGTAATCTCTTCAGCAAAAAAAGAAGCCCCACACCTAGTAGCAAATTATGTTTATGAATTAGCAACTTTATTCCACTCTTTCTATGCCAAAGAACAAATAATAACAGATAATGAGAAAGATACAGAGGAAAAAATTAATTTATTACTAGCAGTACAAATAGTAATTCAAAATGCTCTAGATTTATTAGGAATTATCCCTAGAGAGGAAATGTAGGAGGATTATGATGAAATTAAATAATATACCAAAAAATGAATTAGAGTTATTGTCATATAAAGAAATAGCAAAAATGTACTTAGAAGAAAATAAAGTAACTAAAAATACAGCAGATTTATTTAAAGAAGTTTGTAAACTACTTGATTTATCAGAACAAGAATATGTAGATAAAATAGCAGATTTTTTTGAATCACTAACTACTTCAAAAGAATTTATTTTATTAGAAGATGGAACATGGGATTTAAAATCAAATCATAAAGTAAAAGTTTCTATTGAAGATTTAGATGATGATGCAACTGAAGAAACAGAATCCGATTCTGATGAATTAGATGAGGAAGAAGAAATAAATGATATAGATGCAATAGATGATGATAATTTTGTAGATGATGATACAGATGATGATTTAGCAGATTTAACAATTGTCGATGATGATGAATTAGAAGAATAAATTAAAAGAGGCACTATTTTAAAAGTGCTTTTTTTGTTTAAAAATATTTCTCTTTACCAAATTTATTCTTTATCATTTAGAAAAAATCTACAGAAGTACTATAAGCAAATAAACTTTCGAATAAAATAAGTTTAAAAATTATCATGAATAAAAAAGTAATAAGCACATAGATTTTATTAGGTGAAAAAATGAAAAAAATAACTATTGGCATTCCAAGGGCATATTTGTATTATAGATATCATATTTTATGGGAAAACTTTTTTCATAACTTAGGATGTAATGTAATAGTAAGTGAAGATACTAATAAAGAAACAATTAATACAGGAAAAAAACTATCAATTGATGAATCCTGTCTCTCATCAAAAATATATCTTGGACATGTTGCTTCATTACAAAAAAAATGTGACTATATTCTAGTACCAAGAGTTTATGACTATGGAAAAAACGAACAAGTTTGTGTAAAATTTAACGCAACATATGATATTATAAAAAATTTATTACCAGATACAAAAATTCTAGATTACAATATTGAATTAACAAAACAACCATTTCAAATAGTTACTTATTTTAAATTAGGATTAAAAATCACTAAAAATCCATTAAAAATTATAATATCTTATTTAAAAGCCAAAAAGTGTAATCAGAATTATTGGAAAAAGCAATTAATATCACAAACAAAAAAGTTAAATAGTTATAACAAAAAAATTTTATTAGTTTCTCATCCCTATAATGTTTATGATAATTACATAGGTCTTCCCATTATTAAAAAACTAGAGCAAATGGATATAGAAATAATATATGCAAATCTATTAGAACATAAAACAGCAAGAATGTATGCAAAAAATCTATCCCCTACCCTATATTGGACATACTCTAAAGAATTAATAGGAGCAATTGAGTATTATCATTATTCAGTTGATGGAATAATATTTTTAACAACATTCCCTTGTGGACCAGATTCTTTAGTAAATGAATTAATGATAAGAAAAATCTCTGATATCCCAGTAACAAATATTTTAGTAGATGAACAAACATCATCAACTGGATTAGAAACAAGATTAGAAAGTTTTATTGATATTATTAATGAGAGGAGAAAAAACAATGGATAAAATAACCTTTCCTCATATGGGATTCTATTATATTCCAATAACTTATCTTCTTAAAAATACCACCAAAAAAGAGATTATAATTCCTCCAAAAATTACAAAAAAAACAATTGAAATAGGAAGTAAGCATTCACCAGATTATGTTTGTATGCCTTTTAAATATAATTTAGGAAACTTTATTGAAAGTTTAGATTTAGGAGCAAATGTTATTTTACAAGCTGGAGGAGGATGTCGCTATGGATACTATGCAGAACTCCAAGAACAAATATTAAAAGATTTAGAATATGAATTTACATTAATCAATTTCATAGAAAATAATCGAGTATCTATTGCTAAAATTTACCATTTCGCCAAAAAAGAAAATCCTCAATTAAGTCTTGTTAAATTTATTTATTTTTCCATAAATACAATAATAATGATTATAATTATGGATAAACTATCAAAATATCCACGAGAAAACTTAGGATTTGAAAAGAAAAAAAATAGTTTTCTAAATACTCAAGAGCAATTTTTAAAGGAATTAAAATCAAAAAAACATTCCCCTATTTCTCTAATAAAATTATATTATAAGTATAAAAAAATTTATAAAAACCTTCCAGTTGAAAAGCCAGAAGATTGTATAAAGATAGGTTTATTAGGAGAATTATATTCTATTATGGAACCTTTCTCAAGTAATAATATAGAGTTAAAACTAGCTTCTTATGGTATAGAAGTTCACCGTTATACAACATTAACTTATCTATTATTTCAAAAAAAACATAATATCAAAAAACTTCTAAAAAAGGGGAAAAAATATTTAAAATATCATTTAGGAGCTGATGCTACAGAAAGTGTTGTATTATCATTGGAACTTGCTAAGAAAAAATATGATGGTATAGTTCATATTAAAAGTTTTGGATGTACTCCAGAGTTAAACGCAATGAGTATTTTAGAAAAAATAAGTAATGATTATGAAATTCCAATTATATATTTTAGTTTTGATTCTCAAACTAGCGACGTAGCAATAGATACTAGAATAGAAGCTTTTTATGACATGCTTTTAGAAAAGAAAAATCTTAAAGAAAAAGATATTAAGTTTCTTTGAAACAACTACATTTTTTAGTGTGGTTATTTTTGATTATTGTGAATATACCTAATGCTTTTAAAATTAAAGTACTAATTACTCAAATTCGTTAATATTAGTCTTATTATTGAGTAACATAATATTTTGATACTAAAAAATAATTGTGTTAAGAAAATGAATTTAATTACTGTATTTTTTATTTCAAGTTTCATGACAAGCCTCTTCCCTATTTCTTTGTTTTATGCTATTATACTTTATATCTTTTCTCAACTTTATACATTTAATTTTTATAAATATAATAATAAGTTATTAAAGATATTATAGAAAAGAAAATATTAAGAAATAAGACACTTAATGCTTATTTATAGGAGTTGATACAAAATGATTATAGTTCAAAGTATGGGAGAATGTAAAATAGATTTAGTCGAAATTGAAAATTTAAGAAAATGGATAGAATATACTCCTAAATGTTATATAGAAAAATTAAAATCTGGTAATTTAGAAGAGAGTAAATTAAAAGATGATTTAACATTATATAAAATAAAAAAATTATATTCTTTAATAAAAAGAATAGATGGTAAAATAGATTTAGAAAATAGAAAATTTCATTTGAAAAAGCCTCATTCCATTCAAGAGGATAGAGAATATAAAAAATTAGTTAATAACCTTCCTAAATTTGATATTTATTATTATGCAGCTACAAAACTAACAGATGATGAAAGAAATTTTGCTTATAACTTTATGAAAAAATGTAATAAAACAAATTCTAAAAAAATGATGGAATTTGCTCAAAAATATCCTAATTTTTTTGTTAGTTCTTATTTAGTGTATTTACTAATTCAACATCCAGAATCTGATTATATACATTCTAAAAAAAATATTTATATAAACGCTCAAAAAAGTGCTAAAAGACTAGATGTAAGACTAAAGAAAGTTAGAAGGAAAGAAATAAATGCTTGGAATAATGCTAATCATAAGATAAAATAATAAAATTATTTAATTTTAAGTACTATAAGATGAACTAAGGTTGATAATTAAAATCATCTTTTTTGATTTTATCAATCTTTTTTTTATTTTTTATTACCTAAGAGTGAAATTTTGTTTTGTAAATAAAATTAAAAAATCATTTATTTATTATGACTAAAAATCCTTTTGTATATAAAAAAAATATGATATAATTATCATAGGTAAGAAGGTGACATATGAATATATTAATTTATCTTTCCATTCTAATTATATTAATACTATTTCTTTTTTTAATAAGCAAATTATTAGGAAATTTAGGACTAATAGTAACTACTATTATGACAAGTATTATTGCTTTAATTACATCTTTTAAATACATAACATTAACAACAATTAATATTAATGCTAGTGTAGTATTATCTATTACTATGTATACATCACTTTATTTATTGTTAGAGAATACTACAAAAAAAGAAGCAAAAAAAATAGTAGTTTTAAATTTTTTAATTAATATTTTTACTGCCTTTTTTTTATTTTTAATGTCATATCATACACAAGCATTAATAGATTCTATTAGTATTAATATGAAGAATGTATTTATAGAAAATTATAGAATTTTAATTACTTATCCAGCATCAACATTTATATCTAGTCTTTTATTAATAAACTTTTATCAAAAAATAAAAAAATTATATGATTTACCATTTATAACAACAGTTACTACTTATTTAGTAATAGGATTAGTAAATAACCTTATCTTTTATTTAGGATCATATTATAATATTTTTGCTTTGAAGACAATTATTGAATTATCTCTATCAACTTACATGATAGGCTTAATTATCACAGTAATATATTCTTTAATCTTTCCTAAAATAAGTAAAATGAAGGTGATAAAATGAATTCGCTATATTTATTAATCATTGAACTAATTATTTGTATAATATCCATAATTATTTTTTATAAAAATTATAAGTTAGTAGGTTTATATGCATATACAATAGCAAGTATTATCTTAAGTTGTATGATGTCTTTTAAAATGATAACAGTTTATAATTATGATATGAATTTAGGAATAATTCCATTAGTAACAACTTTTATTGTTGCAAATATAATTATCCAAAAAATTGGACCAGAGGAAACAAAAAAACATCTTTTATTAACTGTCATAGTACTAACAGTATCTTATATAATATTATTGTTAATTAAAATGATGTCTGCTAGTAAAATAGGATTATTTACAAGTGCATCATATAATAATATTTTTGATAATTCCTTAAGAATAATATTTGCTAATATAGTAACTATCCTTTATTCATTAATACTAAATAATAAATTATACTACTATTTAAAAAGAATGAAAAATAACATTATCATAAGTAATATTTTTTCAACAATTATCATTCAATTTATATCCTCAATCCTATTTGGAATAATTGCATATACTTTTATAAAGGAACCAATTGACATTATAAAAATAATTATGATAAGATACTTAATGAGTTTAGTAGTAGGTCTTGCAGGAACTGTCGCAATAATTACTACCAAGTATATAAAAGAACAATAAAAATAAGGAAGTAATATTATGAGAACAAGAAAAAATGAATTAGTTAGTGATGAACTAAAACCATTAGTAAGTGAATTAATCAAATCAGGCCGTGAAAAATATAATTATTCTTTAGAAGATTTATCAAAAGCAATTAATGGTCAGAAAAACAGGCAAACATTACATAAATATGAAACAGGAAAATTAAATATACCTTATGATATTTTATTTGAAATTTGTAGAATATTTAATTTAGATAGTGAAGTATTTAAAGATGCGCCAATAACAGATGAAGAAAAAAAGTTGATTGAAAAAAAATTAGTAAAAGAATATGTCAATAGTTTAAGACAGGACAAAGATTTAACTCCTCAAACAGAAAAAATTATCAATACATATAAAAATGCTTCATATGAATCTATTACTAATCATTGTGAATTATCAATGAAAATTTTAGATGATTCTATGTTCCCAGTATATTCTAAAAATGATAAAGTATTTTTCAAACCACAAGAAGATTATAAAAATGGAGATGATATTGTAATAGCAGTTAAAAATAATATTTTAGCAGTCAGAAGATTATATCGATATCCAAAAGGAATTATTTTACAAGCTATGAATCCTAAATATCCTACTATTAATGTAAATATTATAGCAAATAATATGATACTAGGAAAAGTTACAGCAATATATCGTGAAATGAAATAAAAATACTGATAGAGAATTTGTTTCTTTATCAGTATTTTTACTATAAAAAAATAGTTAATCTAAAAATTAACTATTATATATATCTTCAAAAACTAATTTAAAGCATCTTTTAACTTGTTACCAGCTTTGAAACCAGGAACAACACGTGCAGCGATTTCAACTGGTTCACCAGTTTGTGGGTTACGTCCAGTATGTGCTTCTCTTTTCTTTGCAGAGAAAGTACCAAACCCAACTAAAGTAACTTTACCAGACTTTTTTAATCCTTCAGTAATACCTTCTACAACAGCTTCTAAAGCTCTTGTAGCATCAGCTTTTGTTAAATCAGCATTTTCAGCAATAAATTCTACTAATTCAGCTTTTGTCATTTTTATACCTCCATAATCTATATAATAAGCATCATGTTTTATTTTCTTTATGCTTACAACAATAAGATATCATGATTTATTTAATAAATCAATACTTTTTCTTTAAAATATAAGGAAACATAACTTACTTTAACTATAAGTTTTCATAACAAAAATAATAAAAATAAAAATTCACTAAAATTGCAATAAATATATTGACAATTATAAAAAACAGTGATAAAATAAAATTGCTTAAATAGAAAGAGTAAGTAATTCAAGTAATTTATATTGTTGGATAGTATGTATAGTTTTAGTCTATTTGTACTGGTGAAGATGATTTACCCTTTGTATAACAATATGATTGCTTGATTGGTTACCACTTTCTTCTCTTGGTAGAAAAAGTTATATTTATTAACTCTTATCACCACTAAGCAAAACAATTGTTTTAAGAAAGAAAACTTAAAAGATAAGAAATTGTAGTAAACACTGATAATGTTTATTTAAAGTTTTTTATTAATTGTATTATTTATTAGTGAAATATTCTAGTAGGTAATACAGATTATTAGGAAACAATTCAATTTTTTTCTAAACTCAAATAGATTAGTTTTATCAGGACTAATCTATTTTTGCATATAACAAAAAAGACAAGTAACAAATATTAATGTTTACGTGTCTTTTTATAATACAATAGCAATCATGTTATTAGAGCCTTTATTAATTACTTTCGTTAAAGTATTTCCTAATTTATACCGAATATTATCCGGCATCATAGATAATTTCGCTTGAATCCCTTCTTGAACAATCACATCTAAACTTCGCCCAAATATCTCGCTCTTCCAAATATTCTCACTATTAGCATCTTTAGTCAAATACTCAATTAATTCCTTACTTTGCAACTCACTTCCAATAATAGGCTCAAAAGTTGACTCAACATCTACTTTAATCATATGAATAGAAGGAGCTTTGGCTTTTAATTTAACTCCATAACGAGGCCCCTGTTTAATAATTTCAGGAGTTTCTAATTTCATATCAGCAAGTGTTGGAGCAGCAATACCATATCCCGTTTGTTTAACCATCTTTAAAGCTCCTTTAATTTGATCATAAGCAACCTTTGCTTCATTTAACTCCTGAAACATTGATAGCATCTTAGCCTTAGAAGTAATATCTGTTCCAATAATATCGTTTAAAATTTGATTGTATAATCCATTAGGAGCATCTAATTGAATTGTTACCTCTCCAAGAGAAGTATCCACATTAGAAATATAGGACTTTTCAATATATTCACAATCTTTAAAACCAGCAGTAATATTATCAATATCTTTTAATTTATTAATCTCTACTACACTATCCCTAATTTTATTAATATACTCTTTCTTTAAATAATGATTATGATTTAAAATAGCAATCCATTCAGGCATATTTACTTTAACTTCTTCAATAGGAAATTCATATAAAGCATCTTTTAAAATACCAATCATTTCTCGCTCCTGCATATTCTCAACACTAACAGGAATAACGGGAACACCGTAGCTTGCTTTCAAGTTTTCTGCTAACTTTTCTGTTTCAGGAAGCATTGGATGAACAGAGTTTAAAACAACAATAAAAGGCTTTCCGATACTTTTTAATTCATTAACAACCGTCTCTTCAGCGCTAACATATTCATTTCTAGGAATTTCCCCAATCGAACCATCAGTAGTAACCACAATTCCAATAGTAGAATGTTCCTTAATTACTTTCTCTGTTCCAATTTCAGCAGCCTCCACAAAAGGAATAGGATCACTGTACCAAGGTGTCATAACCATTCTAGGGCCGTTATCATCTTCGTACCCTTTTGCTGCATCAATAACATACCCAACACAATCTACCATCCTAATATTTGCTGTAAAATCATCTACCTGAATTGTTGCAGCCGTAGCAGGAACAAACTTAGGCTCGGTCGTCATAATCGTTCTACCAGCCGCTGATTGAGGCAGTTCATCTAAAGTTCTCTTTCTTTCAAATTCATCACTAATATTAGGAATAACTAATGTTTCCATAAATTTCTTAATAAAAGTACTCTTCCCAGTACGAACCGCCCCAACAACTCCTAAATAAATATCACCACCACATCGTTCTGATATACTCTTAATAACATCAATCTTTTCCATTCTATACCCCTTTTCTCATATTCTAGTTAATACTATGTAATATCCATTTATTTATTAATATAAATCTCTATTTTTGACATTTTTTTAAAATAAAATACTTAAAAATATTCTTACCAGAAAAAAAGAACAATATAAAATAAAAAACTTTATATTGTTCTTATCAGTAAAGTTAAAAAAACAAGACCAACAATACTAATTATTCCTAGTAACATATAAAAACAAAATCCATTAGGAACTAACTTTTTAGAATAAGATTTATTTTTACTTATATCAATTTTATTTTCTTTTAAGAATTTTTTTATAGCATTTTTATCAAATCTCTCTTTTTGCTTATCATAAAGACAATCAACAAATAACTCTCTTTTCTCTTTAGGCAATCTATTAATAATATCAGCATAGTAATCAATTAAATTAGCATATTGTGGCAATGCACTTTTACAGTAATCTAAATGATTTTGAGCAAGCAAATAACTATCAGTACTATTATCTTCAATTTTCCAAGTATATGTTCGAAGAACCCCTTGCACCATATAATTATTAGAATGAGGAATACCAACTTTTTCTCTTTCAGAATACGGATAAAGACAAACATTATGTTTTCTTAAATATTCTAAAGCATTTTCAATTTTATCTTCTTTTAATACCATTTGAACTTTATCTGTTCTTAATTCGATATTATTTCCAGCACTATGATTAGAAAAAGCTTTAAAATCGTTTTCACTTAAAGTATAAATACTAGAACTAATATTACTTATTGAATCAAATTGATGTGGAAATCTTTCAGCAAGATAAAAATTTTCATCTTTATCCCAACCAAACTTTAAAGGAAAAGGTTTATCAGTTTTTTGAATAATAGAAAAAATAACTGCAACTAAGTAATTAGGCGAGCCATATACATATGAACCAGCTTGTGTTGAAGAATTAGGTTCAATAACTTTTAAATTACTAATTGTACTACCATGATAAATATAACCCATAATATCCAACTCCTATCTACTATATTTTTAGTATATCATTCTTAAATTATAATGTAAATTATTTGCAAAGAAAAAGATCAATTTAAAGAATTAATCTTTTCCACTTTCAACATCATCTAAATACTGATTAAAGTTCTTAGGTACTCCATTAGAAAGAACAGTATCAATTATCTTTTGTTCCTTTTCGGGAGTAACCTCTCTTCCAGTAATTCTAGAAATATCATGAATTACTTCTTTTAAAGTACCTTCATCCTTCATATTTCCTTGTTGTAACTTATTAGCTAAAGATAAAATTGTATCTTTATCAACACTAGTTTTTTTCTCTATCTTTTTAAAAAAATTATCACTAAATGCCATAATAACCTCCTACTCTATTATATGTAATAATAGAAATAAACTGATTGTTTTAAACAAGTAGTATGATATAATGATAAAGAAAGGATAGATAAGTATGAGCTTAAATACATTATTAGGAGAATTATTTTCATTTATAGCAGCATTTTTTCTAGCATTATCCACTTTTAAAACAAAAAAAAATAAAATGTTAATTTTCCAGTTAGCAGATTCTATCTTTAATGCAATATCTAATTTGTTTTTAAATAGTTTTTCTGGTTTTGTAGTTAATATTTTTACATCTATAAGAAATTATTTAAGTATCAAAGAAAAATTCAATAAAAGAGAACTATTTTTTTACGTAATACTAATTTTAATAATAGGAATTAAAGTAAATAACAAAGGGATTGTAGGAATATTACCAATAATAGCATCTATTGAGTATTCCTTATTTATGCATAATTCAAAATCTTCACAAATAATGAGAATTGCATTATTGATAAATTTATCATTATGGTTGATATATGATTTTTTTATCAAATCATATCCAATGTTTATTATGGATTTAGTAATAATATTAATAACTGTTATAAATATAATCAGATTTCATAACAAAGAAAAAGCTAGCATATAAAGAACATTATGCTAACCTTTTTATTCATCTTTTTTTATTTCGCTTTCATATAACTTTTGATAACTAGGACAATTTTTTAATAATTCGTGATGCGTTCCTTGAGCAATGATTTTTCCATCTTCTAAATAAAGAATTCTATCAGCATGAATAATAGTAGATAGACGATGAGCAATAATTAAAATCGTATACTCATTTTTCATATTTTCAATTGCACGTTGAATTTTTTCTTGTGTTTCATTATCCAAAGCACTTGTTGCTTCATCAAATAATATAATTTCTGTCTTTTGCACTAATGCTCTAGCAATCGCTAATCTTTGCTTTTGACCACCAGATAAATTAACGCCACCTTCTCCGATAATTGTATCATATCCATTAGGTAACTCTTGAATAAAATCATCAAGACAAGCAATTTTACATGCATTATACATTTCTTCATCACTTAAATTATTTTTAACTAATTTAAGATTATCTCGAATACTCATATTAAAAATATAAGGATTTTGTGAAATAATAGTAATATTTCCACGAATACTATCTTTGTCTAATTCACTAATATTAACTCCATCAATAGTAATCTTTCCTTGATTAACATCATACATCTTACATAAAAGATTAAAAATAGTTGTCTTACCAGCCCCACTTTTCCCGACAAAAGCAACTGTTTCATTAGGGTTTACTTCGAAGGTTAAATTCTTTAATACTTCTTTTTCCTTGTACTTAAAGAAAACATGCTCAAAAGTAAAATGTCCTTCTACTTTATCTAAATGCTTTTCTCCAAATTGTTCCTTTTTAAATTTATCTCCATCAATAATTTCTTTTACTCTTTCACAGGATAAATTAAAATCTTTAATATATTCTAATAAATCTCCAAGCAAATAAGTAGATCCACCAACATTACCTACATAGTTATATAAAACCATAGCAATCGATATAGAAATCACCTTATCTTTAATTAAAAAAGCAAGAAGAATAATCAATAAAAGAAAACTAATATCAGTAAACCAATAACCAACAACCCGGTAATTCCAACTTATATTTTGCATTCTGATTCTTTTTTCATTAAAATCTTTGATTCGATAATTCATTTCTTTCATAAAATCATTTTCGCTATTTAGCATTTTAATATCTCTAGCACCACGAACCAATTCCCCAACAAAACTAGAGACGCTATCTTTTGCTTTTCTTGACATTTCATCATCTTTTTTTCTCCTATTTGTTCTTGCTCTTTCAATAAGATAGCGAATAATTAAAATAATTAATGTAAAAAGAAAAACAATCTTATTAACAATAAAAATAGCAATCAGTATTCCAATATATTTTACTAAAGAAGAAAACATAGATACTAAATGATTAAATACATCAGCAAGTTTATCCGTATCTCCTGTCATTCTTTGAATAAATGCACCACTACCATGCTCATCTAAAGAATTATTTTCTAATTTTAAGATGTTTTTTCCTAAATCCATCCCAAGTATTTCAAGCGTATGATGGTAAACAACAACAGAAAGTCTTCGGGATAAAAAATCAAATAAATCATAAAGAACTTCATTAACCGTTAAACAAATTGCCATAAATATTAATCTTTCAAAATGATTAGCCGTCAATTCAATAATAATTTTTGCATCAATCATAGGAATTAAAATACTAAAAATTACATTAAATAAATTTGCTATTCCAAATAAAATAATTCTTCCCTTCTCTTTCTTCGCATACTTCCAAGTAAATTTTAAACTTTGTATAAATTCTTTCATTTCTTTTCACCTCTATTTCTAAAATACTTCCTCAGCTATTTTCTTAATACCAAGAAAAAACTAGATAAAATAAATTATCTATGTTTTAGTAATCTTCATTTTTATTCTTGAATTGTATTACAATTGGTGTTCCTTCTAAATCAAAATTCTCTCTCAATTTATTTTCTAAATATCTTTCATAAGAAAAATGTACTAATCCCTTACTATTAACGTGCAAGGTAAATTTAGGAGGTCTTGTCCCAGATTGATTAGCAAAATAAATTTTTAATCGCTTTCCTTTATAAGAAGGTGGTTGATTAAGAAGTACTGCTTCACGTATTACTTCATTTAAAACACTCGTTTTAATTTCCAAAGTTGAATTTTTATAAACTTTAAGAATCTCAGGCATTAAAGTATGAATTCTTTTCTTAGTTAAAGCTGAAACAAATACGATAGGAACATAAGATAAAAATTGGAATTCATTTCTCATTAAAGTAGTAAAACTTTTAATATCATTTTTATCATTTACAGTATCCCATTTATTAACAACTAAAACAAGTGGTTTTCCAGCCTCTAGAGCATAACTAGCAATATGTTTATCATGCTCAATAATCCCTTCTTCAGCATTAATGACAATACAACAAACATCACTTCTTTCAATTGCTTTCATACTTCGAATAACACTATACTTTTCGATACTCTCATAAACTTTTCCCTTTTTACGAAGTCCAGCAGTATCAATTACAACATAATCTTTCCCATCGTATCGAAACTCTGTATCTACAGCATCTCTAGTCGTACCAGCAACATTGCTAACAATTGCCTTTTCTTCATTAAGAAGAGCATTTACTAAACTACTTTTCCCAACATTAGGCCTTCCAATAAAACAGAATTTAATCTTGTCTTCACTATACTCAATTTCAGGAATAGGTTTAAAATTTTGAACAACCTTATCTAATAATTCTTGGAAGCCAATATTATGCTCTCCACTTACTCCAATAACATTTTCAAAACCAAGTTCATAAAATTGATAAATGTTTTCCACCCTATTTTCATTATCGATTTTATTCACAGCAACCACGACATCTTTGCCACTTTTTCGAAGCATATCTCGAATAACATAATCATTCTTAGTAATATCTTCTTTACCATCCACAACAAAAATAATAACATCAGCTTCATCTATTGCAATACTAGCCTGCATTCGAATCTCATCATTAAAAGTATCATCCCCAACATCAATACCACCAGTATCAATCAAATGAAAAGAATAGTCTAAATATTTAGCATCTCCATAAATTCTATCTCTTGTAACACCAGGGGTATCTTCAATAATAGAAATCTTTTTTCCAACTAACCGATTAAAAATAGTACTCTTTCCAACATTAGGTCTTCCAACTAAACAAACAGTAGGCATTCTCATATGTCATCACCACTTTCTATAAATGTATTCCTTTTTCCATAATCTCTATACATTCACTATCTTTATATATAATAGGACCATCAATAATTTTATCATAAACTTTATAATATTTACCTTTATAATAATAAACATTATTCATCTTATTAAAATAATCATATTCTATCTCTACTAAAAAAACAGAATCTAAATGAAAATGAATTCTTAAGTCTATCTCTTCAAAGTAATCATAAACTTCTCTTAATTCAATAATCATACCATATAATCTATCAAAATAAATATCAACATCAATTAATCCATGAATAGAGTAGTTCTTTAACAATTTTTTTAAAATTTTTTGAAATAACTTTTCAATACAACTCTTATCAAAAGGATTAAAATCCCCTAACTTCTCTTTAAAAATCTTAACGATATAATAGTCATCTAACTTTTGAATTATCATTCATCTTCACCTGATGTAATGTATTCTAAAATAAAAATTAGGTGCCTAAGACTGAATAACTTCTAAAATTTTATCATGAACTTCTTGTTTTCCAGCTTTACTAACAGACGAGAACAAAATAAAGTCATCATCATCTACCATCTTTAAAGTATCACGAATAATTTTTTTATTCTTCTCATAACTATTTTTGCTAACTTTATCACTTTTTGTTGCAATAATGGTAACAGGAATATGATAATATTTCAAATATTCATACATTAATACATCATCATTAGTAGGTTTATGCCGAAAATCTACTAACATAAAAACAGATTTTAACATCTTTCTTTCTTTTAAATAATCTTCTATAATTAAACCAAACTTATTCTTTAAATTCTTACTTACTTTAGCAAATCCATATCCAGGAACATCAACTAAATAAAAACTTTCATTAATAAAATAAAAATTAAGTGTTTGCGTCTTTCCAGGAATAGAACTAATTCTAGCTAAACTTTTTCGATTAACAAGAGCATTAATAAAACTACTCTTTCCTACATTACTTCTACCAACAAGGAGAAATTCAGGATACTTTTCTTCCGGATATTGGCTCCTTCTAACTGCAGAAGTAGTAAATTCTACACTTGTAATTTTCATAAATATACTTTTCCTCCAACGCACTCATTATATCAAAAAATAACAAATTAAGCAAATTTCTGGCTTTTATTCTTTTTTATAAACGAAAAATACTTACTCATATTTTTCTTTATAATAAGAAAAAACTGGATAAGTATTTTATTCCTTAATAACTATTCCAAGTAAATTCACTAAGATTAAAGCTTGACTTTCATTAACAATCATTCCTTTAATATCATTAACATTCACTTTTAAATTAGAAATATCACAAGAACTAAAATCAACATTCTTTAAGGAAGTATTTAAAAATTCACATCCATGAAAATTAACTTCATTAAATGCTACATTCTTTAGTTTAATATTTATAAATCTAGCTTCTCTAAAAAGACTATCTTGAATTTCTAAAGTATCTATTTTACTATCAGAAAAGTTAATATAATCACATTTACAATCATCAATCAAAACATCTTTAACACTACTCATAATATAATCTGTACTTCCTAAATTACAATATCTAAAACAAACACGATGAATACTTTTATTAGAAAAATCACATCCTATTAAATTACAATTTTCAAAAATACAATCAATAAAATCACAATTTCTAACTTGAATATTTGAAAAATCTACATTCTTAAAATAGCACCCATTAATTTCTACTTCTTCTAAATCATTGATTAATTTTCTATCATGAATAAACATATCTACAAAATTATTTTGATTACTATTAAACCAATCATTTTCTTTTATATTTTTTACTAATTTAGGTTCAACTCTTTTCTTTATCAATAAAATTACCTCTTTTCTATAAAAAATAGACAAATTTAAAATATTACTTTAAACTTGTCTAAATAATTAAATTAATCATCATTATTTCTACTATTTAATATAATTAATAGCATTCTAAGCATTTGTAATAAAGTATTAAAAACAGAAGCAACATAAGTCATCGCTGCTGCTAATAACATTGACTTAACACCACTAGCATCTTTTTTATCAGCAATATTTAACTTAATCAATTCTTTTTTAGCTCTTTTCGATGCATTAAATTCAACAGGCAAAGTAACAAGTTGAAATACTAAAATCGTACATAATAGAATAAAACCAGCCATTGCCAAATTAAATGATCCAAACAATAATCCAATCATCACAACAAAATATCCTAGTTTTGAACAAATATTAACTGTTGGAATAATAGAATGCCTAAGTCTTAGAAATTTATATCCAACTTTATCTTGAATAGCATGTCCACATTCATGAGCAGCAACAGCAATTGAAGCAATGCTGCTATCTTTATAAATATCTGTTGACAAATTAACCGTTTTATCAGAAGGATTATAGTGATCACTAAGAGTACCACCTACTTCTTTTACCTGAACATTTTCTAGTCCGTTAGCATCTAATATCTTTCTAGCAACTTCCTGACCAGTCATCTTTTTCGAAGCATTAATTTTTTTATACTTACTATAACTTCCTTTAACACCAATTTCAGCAATTAAAGTAATAATAAATCCAATCACTACCAAAATATATGTTGGATCATAATAATATCCATATCCCATAGTTATCCACCTACTTTACTATTTCATATACAGTACCTTCTCTAGTGTCTTTAATCATAATTCCTTTATCCATTAACTCTTTTCTTATCTTATCAGCTTCCTCAAAGTTCTTTTCTTTTTTATAAACCTTTCTTTTCTCTATCATTTCCTCAATATATTTCTTTAAGCTAACATCTATATCAGTATTTTTTTCAACAAACAAATTAAGAGATAATACTTGCTCAAAATCTTTAATCACTTCTCTTTTTGTTTTATCATTAATAGAATCATCTTTCAAAACATCATATAAAAGAGTAATACAACTAGAAGTATTTAAATCATTCTCTAAATTATCTCCAAATTTATCATGATATATTTTAACTTTTTCTTTATCCACAGTCCCCTCAAATGATAAATTTGTAATTCTTCTTTTTAATTTATTATATTCTCTTGAAGCACCATCTAATATATCATAACTAAAAGTTAAAGCATTATGATAGTAACTATTTAAACATAAATAACGATAAGCTAAAGGATCATATCCCTTCTCTTCTAATAAATCAACAGTAAGAAATTCTCCCTTACTTTTACTCATCTTTCCATTCTTATCATTTAAAAATCCAAAATGAACCCAATAATTACACCATTTATGTCCTAAATATGCCTCACTTTGAGCAATTTCATTCGTGTGATGAGGAAATATAGCATCTTCAGCTCCACAGTGAATATCTAAATATTCTCCCAAATACTTAATACTAATCCCAGAACATTCAATATGCCATCCAGGATAACCTCTTCCCCATGGACTATCCCATTGCATTTCTTGATTATTAAATTTAGAATTCGTAAACCACAATCCAAAATCAAAAGGATTTCTCTTTGAAGTATCTTCCTTAATATCTTCTCTAACAGCAACCATTAAATCATCAGCATTTCTTCCAGATAAATGATAATAATCACTATATTTAGAAGTATCATAATAAACATTACCATCACTAATATAAGCATAACCATCATCTAATAATTTAGAAATAATCTTAATATATTCCTCAATATTATCCGTAGCAGGACTAACAATACTAGGCCATTTAATATTTAATCTCTCACAGTCCTTTTTAAAACAATCAGTATAATATTTAGCAACTTCCCAAGAACTTTTATGTTCTCTTTTAGCAGCAACCATCATCTTATCTTCACCAGAATCTCCATCACCAACCAAATGTCCCACATCAGTAATATTCATCACTCTAGTAACATCATATCCTAAGTACTTTAAAGATTTTTCCAAAATATCTTCCGAAATATAAGTCCTCAAATTACCAATATGAGCAAAATGATATACCGTAGGTCCACAAGTATACATCTTAACCTTTTTCCCATCTCTAGGAACAAACTCTTCTACTTTCTTATTCAAAGTATTATATAACTTCATTACATACCCTCCTACCATATTATATATTTTATATCACAAAAATACTTAATTTTCTTTCATCCAAAATAAACATGTAAATTTCTTTACATGTTTATTATATAAAATATTATTGAAATATGCAAACAACAGAATTAAAATTATTAGTTTTATTTATGATTATTATTTTATTATATTCAATAATATTGAATTGTGTAAAATTGTTTTGAATTTGACTGTACAAAAAAGAATTTATCTCATTAATTAAAAATATAATGAAAGCTAAAGATGAAAAAAGAAAAAGAACAATTGAATGGGATAGAAACTATCTTATAAAATATTGGAAGTCCTTTAAAAATATGTTGAACAGTAAAGTACATTCTTCAATGGAATCACATATCTCACATAATGTAGCAAAATATTTTTCATACGAACCAAAGGCTTATTCTAAAAAGAAAATTCAAAAACTAATTAAACTGCAAGAGTATAAATCAAACGAAATAAATATATTAGGATTATATTTGAAATCTTACAAAAATAACGAAAAAGTAACATTGAAAAAAGAAGAATTAAATTTTGATATATTTAACTCCTCTCCTTCCAATGTACCAATTTTATATTCTAAAATAGCTTTATGAAGTTATTCATAAGAGGACTGGCTTATTATTATCAATTCAGTCAATAAAACTTTACACTATCAAAGACTTTAATACTTGCTACTAGTTCCAGTTAAGGAGTTTTTTTCTGTAGTTAAATTATTTAGTTCTTCAGAAGTATAAGGAATATTGATAACTTTTTGTCCATTTACTGTCGTTGTTATAGTAGAATATGGTTGATTTAAAGTAGAAACCCTATAATAATTTTGTTTGCCATCATATATATATTTTCCTTGATAAATCTCTTTTCCTCCATAATAACTATCTTGTTTAACAGTTATTTCAGTAGGTAAATCAGTTAAATTTGATAAATTATCAGAAGTAAATTGCTCTTTCGTTACATTTGTTGCATTTGATTTTCCATCTAAATGTTCACCCAAAAAATTTTCAGTAACTGTACTTGATTCTTTTTGATATTTTCCATCTTTATTTTTTAAGTAAGTACCAGCTCGAACAGTTTTTCCATCTTCGGTTATAGAATCATTTTTAATTATTATCTTGTCTTTAGTTGTAGTCGATTCAGAAAGTTCACCTAATGAAGAAATATTGTTACTATTTTGAGTATCATATGCCCTTTTTAAAGTTTTTTGATAAAAGGCTGCTGCTAAACCCGTTGTATAAAATTCTGTTTCTTCTCCATTACTATATACTTTATAACTACCATCATCCTGTAAAACAAAACTTAACTTTGTATTTGCTAATCCATTATCTTTAATATCACTATAATTAACAAAGTTTCTATTATTTATATCTTCTCCGCTAGTAGCCAAATTGGCTTTTGCAACGCCATCTTTACCAATCGCTAAGTAAGCAGTTGATAACATCTCTGAAGTAAGGTGTGTAGACTCTGTTTCAATTAGTTGAGCATTTATACTATTAATATAACCATCAATTGCACTAGCAATGCCATTAATATCAGAAACTTGTGATTTAACAGTTGAAATAATGCTACTAACTTCATTTGCAAGATTACTTAAAGTGCTAATATTATCAGTATTATTAAGCCCAGATATTTTCCAACGATGTGCATAAGTTTGTTTAACTTTAATCCCATCGGAATTTTCTACAAATTTATCATCGCGAGTTCCTTTAACAACTGCTCCATTATAACTATTTAGTAGATTAGTTGCATTAGAAATTTCATTACACGCTGTTTGAATTTTATTTGTAGTTGATAAAGTAATAGCGATTACACTATTAATTTCAGCGGCACATCCTCTTATTCCACTTGTGCTAACATTTGCCATATATTTCCTCCTTTTTAATAAAGTATGAATGGTCCAGTTGGTTCTGCCTCAGGTTTGATAGATTTTGCAACAGAAACAAAACTTTCTATTCCAGATAATCCCTCTAAATCATTAATACATTCTTCCAATTTTTCTGTACTGTGTTGTCCTCCATCAGTATCCCATACTTCTTTTAATAATCCTAAAATTTCTTTTAAAGAAGATATACAAGCATTAAACTTACCGGCTTCAGGTAATTCTTGTTGAGCCGCAGTTATTTTACCTATAGCTGCATCTATTTCAGTTTGGTCAACCTCTTGCATAAATATCCTCTCCTTTCTTTATTTAAAAAGAAACAATACAAAATAGTATTGCTTCAATCACATTTTTTATTATCCACGATTTAAATTATCCATAATACTCTTATTAGAAGCATCAATCGTTTCAGCAGAAGCATTTAAGTCTTTTCTTATTCCTTCTTCTACTTGCTCAAAATCTTGTTGCAAACGAGCAATTCTTGTTTTTATTTCACTAACAATTGAATCAATATTAGCACTAGTCAAACCACCAGCTCTTAAACTATCATATGCTTCATTTACTTTTTGTGTTTCTTCAGTCATATGATTAGTAAATTGAGTTTTTAAATGATCAATTCCATCAAGAATAGCTGCAACTGATACTTGTTTTGAATCCATCTATATTTCCTCCTTTTTAAGCTTCATCAATTCTATTAACATAAGGAACAGAATCTTGTAAATCATTAATTCTTTGATTAATGTATTGAATAAAACTTTCAATATCATTATTAATAAAATTCTCTAATCTAGACTGAGCAACAATGCTACCAGCAGATGTCCAGTATTTTTTTAAGTTAGTTTCATTATATTCAATAAATTCTTCTTTAACTTTTGTCATGCCATCTTTAGCTTCTGTTAAAAATGAAATAACTCTTTGCAAAGAAGCTTGATCAAAATATAAACTATCGTTCATATACATCCTCCTCTCTCTATTTATAGATAAATCATAGCATACTATATTTCACAAGTAAATAAAGTTAACAAATTTTTACACTATTATTTACATAAAAATTAATTCAGTACCATTCCTAATATTTGTATTTTTAATTATTTCATTAACTTGATATTCTTTACCATTAAGTCGATTATATAGTTTCTCTACTTGTTTATATTCATAATATCCACCAGTAATATCAGGTAAAGTTTTACCAATTAAATAAATAATTTCACCAATTTTTTTATTAGCAGGTAAAAATACTTCATATTTCTTTTCTAAAAAAGGAATATATAAATTTACTAATACTTTATTATTCATCTATACGATCTCCTTCTACTATTTTAATTCTAGTAGCAATACCATTATCAATATTATATCCAAAATTATCAGGAATAAAAGCACTAATTTCTCTAAATGGAGTAACAACACTATGAATTGTACTATTATTAAGACCTCTACCAATATAAATATTATGATCATTCATAGTAAATTGTTTAAACCATTTCTCATAATTAAACGATTTAATATCATCAACTCTATCTACAAATGCAAAATAACAATTCTTTAATTCTTGAACTTTAGATAAATATCCAACAAAATCATTTTTTATATTATCAGGAATAGTATTTATCCATTTTTCAACACCAGTAACAAATACAATAAGAGGATTATTTCTATTAGTCATAAATATAGTATTATTTACTTCTTCAAAACTATTAGATGTTATTCCACTATAAAGATTTTTCTCATCACATACCATAACAGTAATATTAGATAGACTAGTTAATTTTTTAATTAAAGCACCACTAAATTTAGATAGCATATTAATATCATTAGAATTAATTAAATTAATTAATCCTTTAGTCATATTATAATAAGCTATACTCAAATCATTAACATTCAATCCAATAGGAATCTTATTAATTTGAATAGGTTCTACTACAATATCATTCCAAGTAACAACCTCAGGTAATATTTTAATTTCAGGTACTCTTTCATTAATTTGTTGATTTAACACATTAATTACTTCTTTTACATATTCATTTTGCCTATCTTCTGTTGTAATCATAGCAGTTTGAAATTCATAAGGTTCTTCATTTACTAAAACAATTCCTCTTCCTTCAATATCAGCAATAGTAGGTGCTTTCTTCCCAAGTAACATATTATAATCTATCTGAGCACTTAATTTTAATGGAATAATTTGAGAAAAATTACTTCTCATATTTAATCTTAAACTTCTATCACTAACAGCAGTTAAAATGACATATACACCATATTTAGCACAATCTCTAGTAAGTTTTATAAGAAGAGAATCCTGATCCTCAAAATTTTCTTTAAAATTTTCATATCCATATATAATAAGAACAATTCCAGGTAAAGGATTACCAGAATTTTTACAATAAAATTCATAATTACCATTATAATCTTGAAATAAATTTTTTCTTACTTCTATTTCACTAGCAATAAATTTAAATAAATTACTAACTTTTTCAGACTCATTACTAAAAATAACATCTCCAACCTGAGGAGCATTTTTATACATTTTTAAAGTTTGACTATCAAAGTCTAAAGCATATAAATTTAATTCATTAGTATGATAAGTAGTAATAAGAGAATAAATAATAGTATTTACAATAGTATTTTTCTCATTCATACTATAAACTACAGTATTTCCTTTATGCGTAAGATCTATTGTTAATAGTCCTTGCTCTTGTAATTTAGGATTATCATAAACACCAATTACAGCATTCAAAATATAATTTTCTTTTTTAAAGTTATATTTTTGCTTAATATTATCTACAAATAATTCTTTTGGCAATTTCTCTAACCACAATTGTCTTACTTTAATATTCTCCTTATTAGCAAGATTATTTAAATAGTTAACTACACTAGATAATTGCTCTCCTTGTGCAGGTTTAGCCTCATTCTTAGGAGTATCAATCGTTTTAATACTTTTTCCAATATGATTAATAAAAGTAATTTTATCATCAACTTCATGATAAACTTTATCTTGTGGAATATATGGTGTACCAGCATAAGCAGCTTGTCCCATAGCAAAGAATTCATCATATCCAACTTGTAAATAAAATCTACCAACATCCTTTAAAGAAGCTGCATCAGGTCTCTTAATTACTTCATTAGAATCCCCAGCATCCTGTACTTTCAAACAAACTTTAAATCTAGAGTTAGACCATATTTGGTCATTAACTACTCCACTTGGTTTCTGTGTAGCTAATATCAAATGAACCCCCAAACTACGTCCAATACGAGCAGTAGAAATTAATTGATCCATAAATTCAGGTTGTTGACTTTTTAATTCAGCAAACTCATCAGATATAATAAATAAATGAGATAAAGGAGTGTCTATTAAACCTTCACGATAATATTTTTGATATTTATAAATATCAATAGTTCCTTCATTTAATTTCTCTCTAGCTACATTAAATAAAGTTTGTCTTCTTTTTAACTCACTTTCAATAGAAGCCAAAGCTCTATTAATATCAGCAGTATCTAAATTAGTAATAGTTCCAGCTAAATGAGGTAATCTAATTCCCGTTTCAGTATTTTCAAAAGCACCAACTAATCCTCCACCTTTATAGTCAATAAGAACAAACTGTACTTCATCAGGATGATAATTAACTGCCATAGATAAAATATAAGTAATAATAAATTCAGACTTACCTGAACCAGTCATCCCAGCAATTAATCCATGAGGACCAGCTTCTTTTTCATGTAAATCTAGTTTAAATAAATTTCCATTCATAGATAAGCCAATTGGAGCAGCCAGACTATTAATAGGATCATTAAATTTCCATTTTTCTAATGAATTTAATTGCTCTACATTACCAGCATTAAACATTTCTAAAAAACCATAACTTTTTGGTAATGAATAACTTTCATTTTTATTCTCAATAGGAATATTATTAAGAATTAAACTACATGCATTTAAATTTAATTGATTAACTCCTTCAATTTTAAACGATTTTTGTGTATCTTTAGATAATTCATTTTCAAAAATTCCTCCACTATCTAAGCTATTTATTCCAATAAAAGCTTTACATTGCGTTGGCAAATTAGCTAAAGTAGGATGCATAATCATTAAACTAAATCCTAAATTTCCCTGTTGATTTAATACTTTATCAATAAAAGGATAATCTTTTATATTTTCATAATTATCAGTAATAATCATATAATAAGTATCAAAACTACGATATTTATCACCTTGATTGGTATTACGTTCTTTATTAAAAGCATCTTCCCTAGCATTAATAACACTAAGCAAATATTGAGTAACCTCTTTTCCTTCATCAAAATCAGTAATAAAATATCTCATTAATTTATCATTTCTAAATAAATGAGGCATTTGTTTTAAATATTCCCAACCACTTTCTTTAGTAGAATCTGTAAATAAAATAATTTTTAAATCATAATAACTATGAAAAGTAATCATTTGCAAAATTAAAAGATCAACATAATTTTTAATTAATGGATATTTTCCTGTAATAGCAGTAATATTTTTCTCAATAAAAGATTCTGTAACAGGAACACCATCAATATATTTATACTTTTCTAAAATAGCACGCATACGTTCATCTAATTTATCTTCATCCAATTGAAATTTTTCTTCAGGATAACTAAATTTAATTTTTAAAGGAACTCTTCCTATTCCTAATCTAAGAGTTAAAAAGTCATTTTGATTCAACTCTCTCATCCATAAACTTTTACTTTTACTTATAATAAGTCGAAAACACTCAGTAGGACTAATATTATTAGAAAGTAAAATTTGTCTTTGAATCGTAGAAAGTTCTGATAATTCAGTTTCTTTTTTTATTAAGTAAGCACCATATTTATCTTCAATCTTCTTTAATTTCTTTTTTGTTTGTTTCTTGGTATAAGATCGATTTAATGTAGGCCATAATAAAGTACCAGCTAACATAGAAACAGACATAACCATTGTTGGCATAACACTCATTACATTTTGATTGTTCTGAAAAGAATACATAGCAGACATAAGCATAGCAACAGAAGATGCCCCCATAGTCATCATTGGACCAACCGTTAAAAGAAAAGGTGCATTCTCAGGTTCTTGATTACTAGGATGTGGATCAATTTTAAAAGGTTTATCCTCGATTGTTTCCATAAACCTAGGGGAACGAACAAAAAAGTCCTTATCATCATATAAATTAATTTCATTATCCTCATCACTAGCACTAACAAGTGACATTTTTTCTCTAATTGGCAATTCACTAAATAAACTTTTGTTATATAGAACACTTCCTAAAGGATTATTAAAATAAATAATATTGGATAATACTATCAACTTAAGTCCTAAGATAAAAATAACATCTCCATGAAATAAAGAAACTTTTCCTTGGATTAATTGATTGTTCACAAAAGTACCATATTGAGTATTTAAATCTTCTATACTCCAAAATCCATCTTGATAAGTAATTTTAGCATGCTTATGTCCAATTAAAGGGTTATTACAACTAATTGCATTATCTCTTCCGCTACCAACAATAAATTCCATATTTTTAGGAATTTTCATCCCTATAAACGAATTATCATTAACAGGACAAGAATACATAACAAGAAATTCTTCTTCGCCCTTTACTTGAAGAAGCAAATATTGATAATTTTCCAATACAATAGAATCAATAGCTTTTTTATCATGCCAAATTTTAACATGTTTATTACTAAAAGCCACCCATTTACCATTTTGTTCACTGATATTAACGAGATTTCTTTCCTTGTTGCTATTATCAATATCTGTTAGAGTGTAACTACCACTAATTTTTAGAGGTAAAGTCATGCTAAATAATTGTTGTTGATGAATAACATAAATAATCATGAATACCACTCCTATTCTAAAAATAATTATATAGTAATTTTTTCTATTTTACAATCAAAATGTAAATAAAATCTTTACATCTTTCTTTTTTTTTCAATATTTGTTATATTTACAATGAAAGATATCAAAAAATATATATGGAGGTTCAAAATGGGTTCAGTAAATACAGGACAAATAAAAAACTATGGGAATGAGTTAAATGATATTTCTAACAATTTAAAAGAAATATTATTTAATATGAAAAATGATTTGAATATTATAAATGAGGCAATAACAACATTGGAAAGCTATAATGGGAAAGATTCATCAGGTATGTATCTAATTCCCCCTACAAGAGAAATCGGTCTTGGCACTAAAAATACATCTAGTATCTTACAAACATGTTATAAAAATATATGGACAATAAAAGTAACAAAAACTGGACTAGAGGATGTTAGTTCTATCATTAATAATACTCTTAATGAAGTAGATTCTTTAAATGTATCAGGAGAAGATTTAATAAAATTATCAGAAATATTGGATAACTATATTAGTTTGATTGAAAAACAAATATTAGTTGGTCGTGGATATAATAGAAACAGCTATTCAGAGTATAAAAATTTAAATGATTTATTCACTACCATAAAAGATAATAATATATGGCAAGAATATAAAGAAACGGCACTTTATTCAAATAAATTAAGAAAAGAAGACTTATTATATCAAAAATATCGTACCAAAAATGGAAATGGAGATTATGTAGACTTTTTATTAGATGAAATGGGAAATCACAGAATGACAACAGATAATAGAAATACAAAATATGGATATTGGTATAATCAAAAATATGGTTACATGAATTATAATGATGCTTTTTGTGCAGCAGGAGTTACATATACTTTGGTATCTTCTGGTGCATCTCAAGTACTAA